>CAZLZE010000009.1:0-27946 GCA_964563935.1 uncultured Phycisphaerae bacterium
CCGCCCCCACCCCCGGGTGAGCCCAATCGCCCGCCACCCACCCCAACCGCTCCCCCCCCTCCGACCCCGGCTGCCGGTCTTACCATCGTCAAGACCGACATTCCTGTCCGTCATGATGCGGGGCTGGAATGCGGAGACGACCTGATCTCCTTCGAAACGGGAACGCCCGAGACCGTCAATACCGGCATCTCCTGTATCGTACCCTCGACAAACCCGACCGCCGGCACTCCGGTGACGGATACCGGGCTTTACGACAGCAGTGATTTTGCCGTCGGTGGACGGATCGATCACCAACAACGGGTCCGTCGGGTTTGCCTCCAAGATGTGCATCACGCCCGTCAGTTCCTGCATCTTCCTTGCCGGCGGATGGTATCTGCAGTACAGCACGGGAAGTGCTTCCTTCACCGTTCCTCCCGATCCGAAGGGTGAGGACGTGTATGGATGCCCCGCCGGGGATATCGATTGCACCAGCAATACCGTCGGTTTCAAGACCGCGACCAATCGGACACTGAACACAGAAACCAAGGTGGGATACATTGTCCTGAACTAGTCTGAACACCTAACAAACAAAAACGGTCGAAGGCCTAAACACCTTCGACCGTTCTGTTTTTACCGGAGAGGCAGGGATTCGAACCCTGGGTGCCACAAATCGGGCACACAGCATTTCCAATGCTGCTCCTTCAGCCACTCGGACACCTCTCCAAACGGCAGGTTATTATAAACGGGTCCTCGGCATTCGACAAGGGCAAGTTGAATTATATTGAAAACCCTCCAGCCCTCTGCTAAACCTATGCGGATGTTTTGCGGATACAGAATCTGTACATGCTGACGGTTGATAGCGGAATACCTCAACAAGGAGTCCCAATGCGTACATTGATCAAGCAAGACCCGTTCCTGGATTTCTACGAAGGCAAAGCCTGGTGCCATCGCGGAGTCTGGCCCTGCCGATGGGTGGCCTGCCCGGACGCCGGCGACCCGCCCTTCATAACGGCGTATCGAAAACATTTTACGCTGGATCGGGAGGAGAAAATTCGCGTTCACGTCAGCGCGGATGAACGCTATGAGCTATTCCTGGACGGACAGCGCATCGGCCGGGGTAGCGAACGCGGCGACCGAAACAATTGGTTCTACGAAACGTACGACCTGAAGATCTCCAGGGGAGATCACCTGTTCGTAGCCCGAGTGTGGTCGATGGGTGCCAAGGCGCCCTTTGCGCAGATGACGTTTCGTCCGGGCTTCATCTTTGCTCCGGAAGGAAAGTTCACGGATCTGCTTGGAACAGGCATCGCGACATGGGAGGCGAAAAAAATCGGCGGCATGGACTTTGTCGATCCGTCCCCCGCGTGGGGTACGGGAGCGAACCTTGTAATCGATGGATCCAGGTTCCCATGGGGATTCGAAAAGGGCCAGGGCGAAGGTTGGTCGCCCGTGATCCCTCTTCACGACGGACGAGACGCCGACACCAGCAATGAAATCTACCCATGCCATCTGATGAGACCCGCCACACTGCCCGCCATGATGGAGCAGGAGGCCAACGCAGGAACGGTCCGATTTGTTTCCGCTCCGCCGTCCGCGAACACCCAGCCGATCGCGGTCAACATGTCCGACCATCTGGCGCACGAGGCGGAACCATGGAACCTGATCGCCAGCAAGACCTCCATCACCGTACCTCCGAACACCAAGCGCCGCGTCATCATCGACCTCAACAACTACTACTGCGCCTACCCGGAAATCATCACCACCGGCGGAAAGGGAAGCACGATCCGCGTCCTGTGGTCCGAATCGCTCTTTGAGAACGTCGAAAAGGGAATCAAGGGAAACCGCAACGACCTTGAAGGCAAATTCTTCTGGGGCGTCGGCGACACGTTCAAGCCGGACGGTGGACAGAAACGACGCTTCGAGACGCTCTGGTGGCAGGCGGGACGGTATGTCGAACTTTATGTCGAAACCGCCAACGAGCCCCTCACCATCGACCGATTCATCCTTCGCGAAACGCGGTATCCGCTCGAAATGCAGAGCGGCTTTCAGGCCAGCGATGATCGCTTCAACCGCGTCACGCCGATTGCCCTTCGCGGCTTGCAGATGTGCACCCATGAAACCTACAAGCACTGCCCCTACTACGAACAACTCATGTACGTAGGCGATACACGCCTGGAAGTGTTGGTCACGTACACCGTCACACGCGACGACCGCCTTCCGCGAAAGGCGTTGTCAACATTTGACTTCTCCCGCATTCAGTCGGGGCTCACACAGTCGCGTTACCCCAGCCGTGTGCGCCAGGTCATCCCCCCCTTCTCGCTCTGGTGGACAAGCATGGTACGCGACTTCGCCCTCTGGCGCGGTGATGTGGACTACGTCCGAACGCTCATGCCCGGCGTGCGACAGGTTCTCGACACCTATCTCGGGTTCACCAACGAAAAGGGACTCATCCAGGCCCCCAACGGCTGGAATTTCATGGACTGGGTTCCCACCTGGAATAACGGTGTTCCGCCCGAAGGCGAATTTGGCGTCAACTCCCTCGTCAACTGGCAGATGGTGTACGCTCTCGCTCAGATCGCCGAACTCGAAGACTGGCTTGGCGAGCCGGAGCTGGCCAAACGGAACCGCCGAATGGCTGGCGAGTTGGCTAAACGCGTTATCGCCGCGTTCTGGGACAAAAAACGCAAACTGTTCGCCGACGACCTGGCGAAAAAACATTTCTCCGAACACTCCCAATGCATCGCCATTCTCAGCGGCGAACTCGACGGCAAAACACAGAAGATCCTCGGCGAGTCACTCCTGGCCGACAAGACCCTCGCCCGCACAACAATCTACTTCACGCATTACCTGTTTGAAACCTATCAGAAGCTCGGAAAAATCGACGCACTCTTCGATCGCCTTCAGCTCTGGTTCGATCTGGACAAACTGGGATTCAAAACAACATTTGAAACGCCCGAGCCAAGCCGATCCGACTGCCACGCGTGGGGCGCGCACCCGATCTACCACTATTTCGCCTCCATTCTGGGCATCCGGCCAGCCGAGTTCGGGTTCAATCGCGTAATCATCCGTCCGCAACTCGGCCCGCTCACCTGGGCCAACGGCACACTGATCCATCCCAAAGGCGAAATCAAAGCCGACTTCCGCATGGGCAAGAAAACACTCGAAGGACAAATCGTCCTGCCCAAAGGCGTCAGCGGCCTGCTCGTCTACAAGGGCAAAAAACAGAATCTCAAGAGTGGAAAACAGAAAGTCTCGCTATGACCAACCGGGAGAAGTTCATTCAGTTCGTCCGACAAGGTGGAAAGCCCATCTGCTCGCCCCAGATCGGCGGCGGCGCTGGTTTCGATACGAAACTCGCGGGAAAAGAGTGGATTTCCGAGACGACGCTCGATGATACCCTTGCCGCTCTCGCACGATTCAGTCTCCCGCGAAGAGATTCTCGAGACGCCCAAAGGTACGCTTGTCCGCAAATCAGCCGAAAAGAAGCGCGAAGGCGGATTTCAAACCAAGTACCCGATCACCGAGCCGGACGAACTCGACATCCTCGAGTGGTACGTGGACGAAGCGATGCAGTCGACGCCATGGCCGAAACCGTCAACGAGTTCAACTCCTGATACGAACGACCCCATTCCACCCCAAAGAAGAACCCGGAGCCGTCTTCACGACTCCGGGTTTTGGTTACGCTGCATTCAAACGGACAGAGCTTACGTTGTTGTTTCGCCCACCGTCGCACTTGGCGTCTCGGACTTCGGTGTCTTCGATGATACGCCTTCGAAGAACAGCTGCCCTTCCTTGACCGAGATAATCACCCGGTCCTTGCCGCGATACTCGCCCTTGAGGATCTGCTCCGACAGAGGGTCCTCCACGAACTGTTCGATCGCACGACGCAGTGGACGAGCGCCGAAGTCCGGGTTGTATCCCTTCTCGATGAGGAATTCCTTCGCCTCGCCGGTCAGCTCGAGTTCGATACCGTGATCGGCCAGACGTTTGAACACCTTCTTCATTTCGTACTCCACGATCATGGTCAGGTTCTCGCGGGACAGGCCGCGGAAGACGATCGTGTCGTCCACACGGTTGAGGAACTCGGGACGGAAGTGCTTTTCCACTTCCTTGTTCAGCATCTCTTTCATCTTCGGATAGCTCGACTCGCCCGTCCGGCGACCGAACCCGAAGGTCCCACCTTCCTTGATCAGTTCCGCGCCGATGTTGCTCGTCATGATGATGATCGTATTGCGGAAGTCCACATGCCGCCCGAAAGAATCGGTTAACCGCCCTTCTTCCATGATCTGCAGAAGCATGTTGAACACATCCGGATGCGCCTTCTCGATTTCATCGAGCAGAACGACCGTGTACGGTTTGCGGCGGATCCGCTCGGTGAGCTGACCGCCCTCTTCGTATCCCACGTATCCCGGAGGCGCGCCGATCAGACGCGACACATTGTGCTTCTCCATGTATTCGCTCATGTCCAGCTGGACCATCGATTCCTCGGAACCGAACATGAACTCGGCCAGACTCTTGGCCAACAACGTCTTTCCGACGCCCGACGGTCCGACAAAGATGAACACACCGATCGGACGGCGAGGGTCTTTCAGACCGCTGCGGCTGCGGCGAATCGCACGCGATACCGTGTTGATCGCCTCGTCCTGGCTGACCACCTTCTTGTGCAGTTCGTTTTCCAACTCCAGCAGTCGCTGGGTCTCGGCCTTCTCGAGCCGCGTGAGCGGAACGCCCGTGATTCGGCTGACCACTTCCGCGATCACTTCCTCATCCACGATACCGTCCACTTCCTTATTCTGATTGCGCCAGTGCATCTGCTTTTCTTCCTTCTCGTGACGCAGGTGCTCACACCGATCCCGAAGCTCGGCCGCACGTTCGTAGTCCGCGTTCTTCACCGCTTCCGACTTCTCAACCTCGAGACGTTCAATTTCGCTTTCCAGTTCCGTCAAATCGGGTGGTTTCGTCATCGATCGCAGACGGATACGGGCCCCAGCCTCGTCGATCACGTCAATCGCCTTGTCCGGCTGGCACCGGCCGGAGATATACCGGCTCGACATTTCCACTGCCGCGTTCAACGCCTCGTCCGTGATCTGCACCCGGTGATGCGCCTCATACCGATCGCGCAAACCTTTCAGAATCGCCAGCGTCTCTTCCTCGTTCGGCGGTTCCACGATAATCTGCTGGAACCGACGCTCCAGAGCGCCGTCCTTCTCAATGTATTTTCGATATTCGTCCAGCGTCGTCGCGCCGATGCACTGGATCTCGCCTCGCGCCAGCGCCGGTTTCAGAACGTTCGACGCGTCAATCGCGCCTTCCGCCCCGCCCGCGCCGACCAGGGTATGCAATTCGTCGATAAACAGGATCACGTTCTTGGCCCGCGTCACTTCGTTCATGACGGCTTTAATCCGTTCCTCGAACTGACCGCGATACTTGGTACCAGCGACCATCATCGCCAGGTCCAGAACCACGATGCGTTTATCGTGCAGCAATTCCGGAATCTCCCGGCTGATGATCTTCTGAGCCAGTCCTTCCACAATCGCCGTCTTGCCCACCCCGGCTTCGCCCAGAAGCACCGGGTTGTTCTTGGTGCGGCGGCAAAGAACCTGGATGACGCGTTCGATCTCGCGCTCGCGCCCGATGACCGGGTCAAGCTGCCCTTCTCTTCCCAATTCCGTCAGGTCGCGACCAAAACTGTCCAACGCCGGAGTCTTGGTCTTGCCAGCTTCGCCCTTGGCCTGGGGAGCACCGCCCGACGGACCCTTCTGCTCCGCACTGTTCTCGGAGTTGGCGCCCAGAAGGTTCAGGACCTCCTCGCGAACCTCTTCCAGCTTCAGCCCCAGATTCACGAGAACCTGTGCTGCCACGCCATCCTGCTCCCGAAGCAAGCCCAGAAGCAGATGTTCCGTACCCACATAGTTGTGACCCAGGTTCCGTGCCTCTTCGATCGCATATTCAATAACCTTCTTGGCTCGGGGAGTCTGCGGTAATTTGCCCATCGTGACCATGTCCGGCCCGCTCTTGACGAGCTTTTCCACTTCCATCCGGACTTTCCGAAGGTCCACGTCAAGCTGTTTCAGAACCGTGGCACCTACCCCGCTGCCTTCCTTAACCAGCCCCAGCAGGATATGTTCTGTCCCGATGTACTCGTGATTCAGCCGTTGGGCTTCCTGATTCGCCAACGCCATGACTTTTCTTGCCCGGTCTGTAAATCGCTCAAACATTCTTGCTCCTCTCGTTTAACCCGAAAGCACAGGCATTTATAATCGGCCAGACGTTCCTTGTCTATGCTCTGCACTTATTCTTTACAATATTCTATTGGGTCTGCGCCACTACGTCAAATCAACGGTATTTTTTATCGGAACAGCCTTCGTCGCCTCAGAAACCGACAAAAAATGGACTTTAGAGTAAGTCTTGTTTCAACATCGGCATTCTCACGATTGACCTTTCGGGAATTCCAGGCAACCTATCCGCAACAGAAACATCTTCTTGGCTGCCAGTCTCATATCGCCATTCTCTCACCGGGTACTCACCTTACCGACCCGGATTTTCCCACTTGTGAAACTGCCGCCCGATTCTACCCAAAGTGAAAACCTTTGTGGAATCAAGCCTCCCTAATACTGTAATCGCTTCGACTGAAGGTTTGGGTCCCCAAAATAGCTTTCATCATATTATAGACCCCACTCGATGAACCTGGCGGGGAAAAATCCCGCCAGAAAACACTTTTTCGTCGCGTCGAAAGCGAACCCGACTTCCACACGCCCAAAAGCTCCGATAATCCCTCGCCGCGACGTCGTACAAACCAGGTAGTCACGCTTCCACCCCGCAATCACAAGTCCTTGACTATCTCCCCGTCCACCACTATTCTGAGGACCGGTATGAAGACCTCCAGCTCGTACATTCGATTCCTGATTCTCGTCCTGCTCGCCTGCGCGATGGCTCTGCCGTTCTGCTGGATGGTCATGGTCTCGCTCAAACCGCTTTCAGAGATCGAAAAACCGAATTTCATCCCCGAACGATGGGATACTGGCTCCTATCCCGTCGTGCTGAATATGCAGGCCCCCACCGGCGTGAACCAAAAACTGAACCTGAATTTCGGAAAATGGTATTTCAACAGCATCTTCATCGCCTCCTGGGTCACGCTTCTTCAACTCGTAACCAGTTCCATGGCGGCCTATGCGTTCAGCCGGATCTCCTGGCCCGGACGAGACAAAGTCTTTCTGCTCTACCTCGGAACATTGATGATCCCCTCGCTGATCCTGATCATTCCCAACTTCATGGTCATGGTCAAGCTTCGCCTGGTCAATACCTACCTGGGCCTGATCCTTCCCGCCTCATTTTCCGCCTTCGGCACGTTCCTGCTCCGCCAATTCATGCTGACCATTCCTCACAGCCTCGATGAAGCGGCGGAAGTCGATGGCGCCAACCGCTTTCAGATCTTCCGGCATATTGTCCTGCCCCTAACCCGTCCCGGACTCATTACCCTCGCCCTCTTCACCTTCATCGGAAACTACGGGGCATTCTTCTGGCCGCTCGTCATGATCCGCGACGAATGGCTCCATACCCTTCCCGTTGGAATGCTCTATTTCAACAACGCCTACAGTCAGCAGGTAAACCTCCTGATGGCGGCCTCTTTGATGAACCTTCTTCCCCCGATTATCGCATTTATCGCCTTGCAAAAATTCCTCGTGCGCGGTATACAGTTGGGAGCGGTCAAGGGCTAATATTGATAATGGCTGAGTCTTAATGACGAACGTCAAATCAATGACTAATGTCCGATGACTAAAACAGTGAATAAGTTATTTTTAGTCATTCGACATTAGTCATTAGTCATTTTTTGTTTAAAGGGTAGACTATGTCCGTGTCGCAACTGGAACAAGAGTTCGTCAATCCATCGGCATCATTTCGCGCCAAGCCCTTCTGGGCATGGAATGACCAACTCGAAAACTCGGAACTCCGACGTCAGATCCGCCTCTTCAAGCAGATGGGATTCGGCGGATATTTCATGCACTCCCGAGTCGGGCTCAAGACGCCGTACCTAAGCCCTGAATGGTTCGAGCTAACCAAGGACTGCCTCGATGAAGCCAGGAAGACGGGCACCGAGGCCTGGCTGTATGACGAAGACCGCTGGCCTTCGGGACCCGCGGGCGGACTGGTGACCAAAGATCCCAAGTATCGATCCCATTTCCTCGCGATCGAGCGATTCACCACGCCGGAAAGGTACGACTGGCCGAAGGAAGGAACCGCTTACGTCTTCGGAGCCACGTTCGAGGACGACAAAATCACGTGGTACAAAAAACTCGACCAGCCCGCGGACATTCTGATTCTGCCCCAGGGCGCGGAAATCATCCAGTTCGCCATCCGTACGCCCCCGGAGAACCCCTGGTTCAACAGCACAACCTACCTCGATACGTTAAGCCGCGAGGCCGTCGCAAAATTCATCGAAGTCACGCACGAAGCGTATCGCAAGACTGTCGGCGAACATTTCGGCAAGGATATCCCCGGCATCTTCACCGACGAACCCAACGGCGGACCAACTTTCCGAAATCTCTGGCATCACGGATCAACGATCCCCTGGACAGAGGAACTTCCCCAGCGTTTCCAGGAGGCCTTCGACTACGACATCGTTCAGCACATCCCGGAAATCGCGTTCGACATCATCAACAAACCCCACAGCCAGGCCCGCTATCATTATCACCGATGCCGAACGCGACTCTTCGCGGAAAACTTCATGAAACAGATCGGCGAGTGGTGCGAAAAGAATAATCTCACGCTCACCGGACATGTCCTTGAAGAACAGCCAATAAGCAACAACGTCAGTGTGGTCGGCGCAGCCATGCAGGCGTACCCGTACATGCAGGCCCCCGGAATCGATATCCTTACCCAATACTCCATGGAATACATCTCCGCCAAGCAGGTCAGCAGCGTGGCACGGCAGTGTGGCCGAAAATGGGTCCTCTCGGAGCTCTACGGCTGCACGGGCTGGGATACCACGTTCGAAACGTACAAGCACAGCGGCGATTGGCAGGCCTGCCTGGGAATCACCCTCCGCTGCCCGCACCTGTCGTGGTACTCCATGGCCGGCGAGGCCAAGCGAGATTATCCCGCCAGTATCCATTTCCACTCCCCCTGGTGGAAACAGTATAAGTACGTCGAGGACTATTTCGCCCGACTGAGCGTCTTCCTGACGGCTGGAGAACCAATCTGTGACTTGGCGGTCATTCATCCCGTCGAGTCGTATTATCTTCTCTACGATGCCCGCTGGGAAATCGATCCGGCGATCAAGAAGATGGACAAGGATTACTATGACATGGTCTGCTGGCTCCTCGGCGGGCATATGGACTTCGACTTCGCCGACGAACATCTGCTGGTCGAACTGTCGGCCAAGGTGGATCGCGATCAGACCGGTCCATTCTTCCAGATTGGAAAGATGAAATACCGGGCTGTACTCGTTCCGCCCATGATCACAATGCGAAAGACCACGCTGGACCTCCTGCGATCGTTCGCCGATGCGGGCGGAAAGGTTGTCTTCGCGGGCTCACCGGCCGAACTTGTTGACGCCAAGGCCTCGGGCGACGTCCAGGCGTTCGCACAGGATAAAGGCGTCGAATTCAATGCCGCCGCAATCGTATCCGCCCTGCAAGACAAAGCCCGGCGGGTCAGTATTCGCGACGCTCACGGTCAGGAAGTCACCGACATCTTCTACCAGCTCCGCAAAGTCGACGACGATTGGGTGCTCTTCCTCGTCAATACCAACCGTCAGACGGAATATGCACAACTGACGGTGCGAATCCAACTCGAACTGCCCCGCGGCGGACAAATCCAGATGTGGGACGCGACCACGGGCAAGAAATTCAAGCTGCCTGGCGAACTAACCTACAAAACGGCATCGTTCCGCTTCGATATTCCAGCCTCCGGATCACGACTGATCGCAATCTCAAGCCAGCCCCAGGAGCTGCCCGTCGCCTCTTCGCCCAAACCTTCCGGCGAACCGATTTCCATCGGAGCCGACGGATGGTCCATGATCCTGGACGACCACAACGTAATCGTTCTCGATCGCTGCGACTGTCAGACACAGTTTGAGGGCAAAAAACGATTCGCCCGTTCACGTACGGAGATCCTTCAGCTCGACCGTGAACTTCGTGAATACCTGGGACTTGGGCTGAGGGGTTGCGACATGGTTCAGCCCTGGGCATCCAAGGACCAACCCCTGGGACACACCACACAGATAATGCTGACCTATCGTTTCAACGTCAAGGCCATCCCCACAGGTCCCGTGCTGCTGGCACTGGAACAGCCCGAGCGGTGGCAGATCAAGATCAACGACCATGCCCTGGATTCCGACATGGTCAACGGATGGTGGGTCGATCCGGCCATCAAGACTCTCATGATCAATCCCTCGCTCCTGGTCCGCGGCAAGAACGTGCTGACGCTGGAAGGTCAGTTCGATCGCCTGGCGGATCTCGAAGCCATGTTCATCATCGGCAACTTCGGGGCGGAAACCGACGGCAAAACAGTCGCCATCAGCAAAATGCCGGGCAAAATCGATCTGGGCGACTGGTGCGAACAGGGACTGCCCTTCTACTCGGGAAATGTCACCTATCGCACTGCATTCGACTTTACACCCGACCTCGACAAGAAATACTTCCTGAAACTGCCGAAGTTCAAGGCTACCGCGGTCGAAGTATCCATCAACGGAAAGGAACCCTTCATCCTGGCTTGGCCGGATTACCAGGCAGAATGCACAAAACTTCTGCAAGCGGGAAAGAATGAAATCAGCATCACGCTGCTGGGCTCGCGGCGAAATGCGTTCGGACCGCTGCATAACGCCGGCGAGGTCCGATACGTCAGTCCGGATAAGTTCCTCGCCAATCCGGAAAATCCCCAGGACTGGCAGGACGAGTTCAAACTCGTACCCTATGGACTAATGGAACCACCGGTCATCATTCCTTGCGAAAGCTAGGTTCGACAAACCAAAAGCAAAGGGCGGTCTCGACGACCGCCCTTTTTATTTTCATATAACGTGTATTCCAGATCGGGTTATTAACACGCGCCTCGCATTCGTCGCCGGACGCAACTCAGCCCTGCTCCCATCAGCAACAGCCCGGTGACCGGCTCGGGTACCGAAAGCGTGTCGGGAACCAAAAGATGACCGGCTTCGGACCCATCGTGCGGCTGAGTATCCGGATCTTCAGCCAGGAACCCTACATTCCACACGGCGTTTTGACTGCCGCCCGTCTTGCCTCCCTTGGCATAAAAGTCGCCCCATACCGGGCAGCGATCCGAGTCAAAACTGACCTTCAACGGATTTCCCGACGTGGAGTCAAATTTGACTCCGTACACGCTCCCGGGTATTCCAGGGTTACCAGGACTCGGACCGAAGGTGTCCAACTCAATCGCCAGAAAACGCCCTGTCGCGTTGAAAAGATTCTCCATCCTGAAAGTGTTTGATACTTGGATGGTCAGGTGGCTTGGATCGCTCCGGTACACGCTCAACAAATACTCATAGTGCCATGTACCGTCGGTATTCCGTGTGACGGTCCAGGAGAAATCCGCAGGAAACCATCCACTCTGTCCATCATCCTCGACCCATCCGCCAGTTCCCTGGAGTCCGCCATTGGAACTGCTCAAACTTCCCGAATAGCCGAACGCAAGGGATGAAACCACGAGGACAAAAACACAAGCAAAAACACACTTTATCTCTCTCATCTCTCTCGTCTCCTCTCTCTCACAATATCGTCTAGCCTGTTAATCAGTCCAAGACAGTTAAACTATACAAAACTCCAAACAATAAGTCAATGGCTTCCATATGATTTATGATTATAAAGTTATTGTCGACACTAACGCAATGTAAATCAAGGTTTTATAGGACATTCCTCGAATTGCGCAATTTGCCTCCACGCCGATCGTATTTTATGCTTATCATGGATACGTGATCTTGACCGCGATTCAAGTCGGACCCGTGTCCCTCGCGGACCTTCCTGTGTCGGAAGGTTCATTCGCAGATCTTGCTACAAGGAGGACTCGTATGCGAATGCGACTCGCTCGAATGAACCATGTCCTGGCCTTGGACCTTTCACCTCCGGTATAACGTGTGCCTTCAGTTTCGCTATCGTGGGTGTTTTGGAATTATTCTTTCATTATGGTCAGCCCTTGTTGGACTGGCTCGGAAACCCCGAAAAATCCTTCACAGGTGGTGCATGGCCCGGAGTTCTCCCCGGGCCATGTCCCTTTTTACGTCCGATCGCCTATGTCTGGACCCCAAACCATTCACTCAGAGTTTCCATCAACTTCAGAAAAGCACCGTCTGTACAGCGGTCAAAGCCAACCTTTAGGGAAAGTTGATGATATATCGACGAGGACCTTGGTTTTCGCACTTCTCTCAAGATGCATTCCAATGCTTCCTTCGGACGGTCCGGCTTGGTTTGTCCGTGCCTGAGAAACCCTCGGTCCGCGATCCAAGACCGAAGAGAGCAGGGCCGTCCCTCCCATCCCAGCACAGTCTCGACATGGGGAGAGTCACTCCACACCCAAATATCTAGCTCTGGATCAATGACTATGGCAGCAGACCGATTCTGCCATCCGGAATGTGCAAGGTTGCGCTCAACGTGGTCCTCAAGCTCCTTTCGGCTCTTGGCACCTTGACCACACCCATCTCTGTCAAAGAGAACCATAGCATATGAATATCGACTCACAAACGATTTCATGAAATCCTGCCCCCTCAAGAGAACACCAGGATCCCGGTGAGGGTGAACAAAGATATCATGGGTAATATCACGGATTCGTAGTGATTGCGGACGACTCAGCACTCCCTTGAGTGCATGCTCCATGTTCTTGTCCGCAACGAGCAGAACCAAATCCTTCTGAGAGGAACGAACTGTCATCCCAAGACCCCTCCGGCAAAAAGGACACCAAGGTTCTCCTCGTTTCGCCACTCCTTCAGCTTTGGATGGTTACTCCCCAAGACGATATCAGTGATTCCCTCCTCGGTTTTGGCAAAACATAGAACCTTATCGGCATCAACCATGCCCAAGATTACAGGCGAATGGGTTGCCATCAATATTTGGGCTGTATACACAGATGAGAGGGACTGGAACACCGTCTCCACCGCTCGAGGGTGAATTCCATTCTCGGGCTCCTCAATTAAATAAATCCCGGAAAACTCTGACAGGTATGCAGGCAATGTAAGCGCCAACAACCTGAGCGTTCCGTCTGATACCATCCAGGAAGGGATCTCGAGACCACCTTGGTAACACACAACAATATACCGATGCTTGTCATCAGATCTCTCAATAGTCTTAATGTCATGTATCTCGGGAAGAGCCGTCTGCAAATGAGCTATCCAGTTTCGAAAGTTACTCGGATGTTTGTCCCGGAGGTTCTCAATTACCCATGGCAAGTTAGACCCATCTGTCCTGAAGCCCCGACCTTGTCCTGGCGCACTGGCCTTCTTTATCAGAGAACTGTTTAGGATGAATTGCTGAACACCCTCAGTCAAAAGGTCCTTCAACCACGTCGCCACGGGAAATCGTGTCTCATCTGCGGGAAGGTTTCCTAACGCTGATTTTCTTGGACCAAGTCTAAAAGAGGGAACCCAGCCTTTCCCCTTCTCACCATGTACCTCTGAATAGAAGTTATCATTCCCACCAGGTACCTTGTTAATGATTGTGCGAGTTCCTGTACTTCTAGACGTTAGGATGGTTTGAGGAATGTATTTGAGTTCGGGAAAGAAGTCCCGTTGCGAAAAGGGCTTGTTCTCCAATTTCTTCAACAAGGCCTTTTCATTCGCAATTACAACCTCATTGGTGGCCTTATCAAGTGACAAAGCAACCTCATATCTTACCGTGTCAAGTTCAGACTCCCCTAGAAGTCTCTTCCGATCATTTGGAACTTTTGCCTCAATAGCTAATTCAAAACAATGACCCGAGCGTCTCCATATCAAGTCCTCAAAGTTCCGCGTGCGATCCTGAATTGCCGCTTCAAGACCATCGGAAACCAACTGACCCAAAAAGGCAACCACATCAAGGAAAGTCGATTTCCCACTGGCATTTGGACCAACTAGTACATGGAAAGGTTCCAGCGGTTGCCTGATGTAGCGAAGGCACCTGAAATTCAGAGCTTCAATCAGCGTAATCATGTTTGCGCCCTTTCCAATGCAGTCATTCGTCACTCACAATTCTATTGTTTGATCTTGAATATTGCACGACAAAAGCTATTTCCCCGCTTTCTTCCGATATTCCCCCGGCGAACAGCCGTAGGCCTCCAGGAAGCACCGGTGCAGGTGACTCGCATCAGTGAACCCCCACTCGTCCGCCACTGCCTTGATCGGGTCCCGAGTGGAAAGAAGCTGCGCCGCCGCCCCATTCAGGCGATACCGCAGCACAAAGTCCGGAAACCCAATTCCCATCAGCCCCTTGAACACCCTTGCGAACATGTTCCGACCCATCCCGCACATCTTGGCTGCCTCCTGGACCGTCACGTTCCGCCGACTCTCAAACACCGACACCAATGCACGATTGACGCGTGAGAAGGCGTCCGTGGGGTTATTTTCCAGATGCTCCGAGGGCGTCCATCCCTCGCATGCCAGCAGCAAAATCTCCATCACGATCATTCGCAGCCGAAGCTGATCATACTCCCCCGGATGTTCCCGAATACCGATCGCCTTTCTCGCGACCTCCAGAACCGCCCTCCGCCGTTTCGGATCGACCCGTGGACGGTCCGCCGGACGAACAACGAACGGATTGAGCCAATTCAGACCCGGCGATTCCTCGAATCGCTGCGTCGCCAGCATGGGAGGCCAGATCACCAGAACCACAACCTCGCACCGGTCCGTCGCCACCTCAAACCCATGCGGTTCCCACATGCCGCACATCCACACCTCGCCCGCCCCGGGATTCGTCTCGTGACCTCGATAGAACCGCTTCATTCGCCCCGACACGACGACGCCCAGTTCCACCCCGTAGTGCATGTCGAAAAAACCGCTTCGCTTCTTCTCATACACGTGGTGCGAGCAGAGAATCGGCTTCCGCGACGACAAGAGGATCTCCAATCGTCGAATCGTGCTGAGATTCCACGGATCCGTAACGTGCGGTCTCATGCCGACCTCCGAGTGCAATTATACATCTTTTCATTCACCCTTTACAGTCCATACATATTAACATAACCGCCATTTGAGGTCATAATGATCCATTATGGCAGAATGCAAATATTCACTCAATGGATTTTGCGTCCGGCACGTGACAAATCAGAAGGAATTTTAACCATGGCCTCGAAAAAAATCGTGTGTCTCGGCGGCGGCAGCTTATATTTTCCCAGAGCTCTCAGCGATCTGATGCTTTCCAGGGAACTAACGGGTTCCGAAATCGTCCTGTACGACCTTGACGGCGAGAAAGTCGAACGGATGAAACTGCTCGGCGATCGTTTGGCCCGCGAAGCCGGCGCCGACTTCACAATTCGCTCCACCACCAACCTCGCCGACGCCGTCGACGACGCAGACTTCGCCATCTCGTCCATCGGCGGAAGCGGAGCCGAGGTGTCCCCCACCGTTTACGATTCCTACTACCACAATTGCGACATGTTCATCCCTGCCAAGTACGGTATCTACCAGGTCGTCGGCGACACCGGCGGGCCGGGTGGAATGATGATGGCCCTGCGATCCATCCCTGCCTATATCCACATCTGCCGAGAAATGGAAAAACGCTGCCCAAAGGTTATCCTCCTGAATCACTCCAACCCCATGGCGCCGCTCTGCCGAGCCATGAGAAAATACACGTCAATCAACACCATCGGCATCTGCCACGGCGTCCAGATCGGAATCTGCGCCGCCGCGGAGGTCCTCGGCGTCCCGCCCCAGGAACTCGAGTGCGTGTGGGTCGGCACCAATCATTACTACTGGTTCACACGCGTCGTCCACAAGGGAAACGACGTATACCCCGAACTCATGCGGCGAATGCGCGAACGACAACCCCAACCCGGACGACTCATGAGCACCGCGATCTCGCAAGTCTATGGCTATCAGATCGTCTATCCCGATGACGACCATATCATCGAATTCTACCCCTTCGCCACACAGATCAAAGACCCGACCAGGCTCATCTACGGCCTGGCCGACGCCCATCATTGTCCAAAATACAGCCAAACCACATCGGTCCCCACGAAACCCACGCCGCCAACGCCCGCCACCCGCGCCGAGTTCCTCAAAAACTACCAGGCCATTCTCGACGGTGTCACGTTGCCCAAAGAACAAGACAATTCCGTCACGGGTGAAAGCCTGGCCACACTGATCGAAGCCATCGCCGCCGGACGGCGACAACTCGCCATCGTGAACATTCCCAATGACGGCGTGGTCTCCAATCTCCCCAATACCGCCCTTCTCGAAGTCGAAGCCGTCACCGATTCCCAGGGCGTACGCGGAATCCATGTCGGAGACGCCCCGCTGCATCTCAAGGGCATTCTCGAAAAACGCCTCGTCTGGCAGGAATTTGTCGCCGATGCCGCCGTCACGGGCGATCGCAATCTCGCCCTCCAGGCCCTGCTCATCGACGAAATGGCCATCCGCCCGGAACTCGCCAAACAAATGCTCGATGAACTCCTCAACGCGTCGAAAGATCTCTTGCCGCAATTCAAATTCTAGGAACAACCCATGTACACTCGAATCCTGACCGACGAACAAATCAAACTGATCGACCAGACCTCGCTGAATATCCTCGAACGCGTCGGCGTCGATATCCCGCACGACGAGATGCTCAGCCGCTTCGCCGACTGCGGCGCCGCCGTCGATCGCAACACCAAACGCGTTAAAATCCCCGCCGACCTCGTCCGCAAGCTCGTCGGCCAGGCGGGAAAGCAGTTCACGATCTACGGCCGCGACTTGTCGAAAAAAGCCGAATTCGGCCTCGGCAAACGCAACTACAATTCCATCGCCGGAGAAGCGCTCTGGATTGACCACCCCGGCGGCGACCGGCGATACCCAACACTTGACGACGTGGCCACCGCCTCACGCATGGGCGATGCGCTCAACGGCATCAACATCGTGGGAGCGATGACCGACCCGCACGGCATGCCCGTCAGCTACCGCTGTGTGGAAGTCATGGCCGCTCAAATCCGCAACACGACCAAACCGATCACCTTCTGGTATCACGACCGCGCCAGCGCCAAATACCTCAACGAAATCATGATCGCCCTTCGCGGAGACGAAAAACGCGCCGCGGAGTTCCCCATCTGCTACCCGTTCCTCGAACCCATCAGCCCCCTGCGTTTCCCCTTCAACGGCATTGACCTGCTCTTTGAAACGGCCAAGCTGAATTTGCCCGTTCCCGTCGGTCCGATGGCCCAGATGGGACTATCCGCTCCAGGCACGGTCGCCGCCACCCTCGCCCAGGAAAACGCCGAAATTCTCGCCGGAATCTGCATCACGCAGCTCGTTCGCCCCGGCATGCCCGTCTGCTACGGCGGAATCTGCCACGCCTTCGATATGGCCACCACGCAGATGATCTTCTCCGGACCAGAACAGGCGATCTTCGGCGTCGCCATGACGCAGATGGGAAAATCCTATGGCCTGCCTGTCTACATCAACGTCGGACTCACCGATTCCAAGTGTCCCGACGCCCAGGCCGGTCTTGAAGCCGGCATCACCCTCGCCCTCGGCGCCGCTGCCGGCGCGGACATCTTCGGCCATCTCGGAATCTGCGGCGTCGATCAGGCCACTTCGCTCGATATCCTCGTTCTCCATAACGAGATCATCAACTACGTCGAGTCCACCATGCGAAAGATCGATTTCTCCGACGATGCCCTCGGCTTTAGCGAAATCGCCGAAGTCGGGCCCGGCGGAACCTACATCGACCGCGACTACACCGCCGAGCATTTCCGAAAGGAACTCTGGTTCCCCGCCCTGCTCGATCGCAACTTCTACCAGGCTTGGCTCGACACCGGCGCCACATCCATGGCCGACCGCATCCGCGAAAAGAAAAACGCCATCCTCAAAACCCACACCGTCGAACCCGTCTCCCCCGAACTCGACCGAGCCCTCGACCAGATCGTCCAGTCCGCACGACAGAGTCTTTCCACATAGGAAACAATAGGCGCCTTCTTCTGTAGGGGCACCCCATGCCGTGCCCTCTTTCCTCTGTCATCATCCGGCTCGACCGGATGATCCAGACCTGTAGGGTGGGTTTCCCAACCCACCATCTTCCACTCACACCTTCACATCTTCCGGAAACACCTTCAAATTCAGCCTGTACTCAATAAGCCTCTTCGGAAATGGGTCCGTAATATCCCCTCGACCTGTCTCCCGAAATCCGCACCGCTCGTACATCCGCTGGGCCGGTACGAAAAATGGATCGTCGTCCGTCGTAACAACCACCTCCGCGAATCCGTTCGTCTTCAGTACCGCTAGCGCATGCCGCATCTGAGCAATTCCGTACCCTCGTCCCCTGAACGATGGCTTGATGCAATTATGCCCGATGATGACCACTGGCTTCGACCGTGGATCCCAGCATGCAAAGCCAATTATCTCCTCACCGAGCTTCGTGAAAAAGAGCCACTCTCCGGACCACTTCGAATCGGCATAGGCAAAATCGTCGCCCTCACGCCAACGCCCCTCCAGATGATCACGCTGTTCCGGATGAACCATCAGATAATCGGAATATGCCTCGCGCAGCAAAAAAGAGTATCCCCCGCGGTGTTTCGATCGGTGAAATGAAGGTCAGCATGACACCTGCCTCCTTCGCGTCCTATGGCCTCGCAGCCACCCCGCAACCTCAAAACGGCGACTACTGAAACAATCCAACCAGCAGAGCTCGGACATACCACGCCAGACCGGAAATCAGGGCGGCACCGGGAATGGTAAAGACCCACGCCCCGACTATTCGCCGAACGACATTCCAGCGGACAGCCGTAATGTTCTTGGCGGCTCCGGTACCCATAATCGTGGTGGAGATAACATGCGTTGTACTAATGGGGGCGCCTATGAGCGACATTCCTACAATCACGGCCCCGGAGGATATCTCGGCGGCAAATCCGTCAACAGGCTTCAAATCGACCAGCCGCTGCCCCATCGTCTTGATAATCCGCCAGCCGCCGGCCGAGGTCCCCGCTCCCATCGCAAGCGCACATATCACCATAACCCACCAGGGAACAGCAAAGGTCGGCAGATAATTCCCGGACACCAAGGCCAACGTGATAATCCCCATGGCGTTCTGAGCATCATTCATCCCATGGGAAAATGACATCCAACACACCGAAGAGATCTGCGCCAACCGGAAGTTGCGACTGGCTCGCTGAGGATTAGCTCGACGACAAATCCAATAGAGTATGGCAACGGTTATCATCCCCGCCAGCAACCCCAGAACAGGCGAAAGCACCATCGCCATGAGAATCTTCCAGATACCTTTCCACACCAGGCAATCAGTCCCGAGAACCACAAGTCCCACCCCGAGCAACCCTCCAACCAACGCATGGGTCGAACTCGAAGGCATACCAAAATACCAGGTGATCAAATCCCAGCCAATCGCCCCAACCAACGCCACCAGAACCATCGACATCGCCTGCGAACTACCGGAAACATCAACGACGCCTTTTCCAATCGTGTATGCAACGGCTGTGTGGGACATGGCACCGATAAAATTGAGCGTCCGCGCCAACACAATCGCGTGCTTGGGACTCAACGCTCGAGTGGAGACGCATGTGGCAATCGCATTTGCAGCATCATGGAAACCATTCACAAAGTCGAATGTGAGAGCCAGAAAAATGACAATCAGAAGTTCCAAGGTCATGAATATTCCTCAAGGCTTACGGGAAAATCAGGCATTTTTCACCAAAATCGCTTCAATCACACCGGCTACCTTGGAGCACAAGTCCAGAGCGCCCTCGAACCGCTCATAAACCTCTTTCCATTTGATCAAATCAATCACGTCCTTCGGATTGTCGAAGAGCTCGCCGACAGCCTGGCGGGAAACGGTATCGGATCGGCTCTCGAGACGAGCAATCTGCGCACAACAGGCCTCAAGTTCCTCCAGATTCTTAAGAGTCGGAAGATATTTGACGGCCTTATTGATCTCCTCCGTCGCTTCAATCAGAATGTTGCACAAGTCCATGCATACGGGCGTCACGGCCTTGATCTTGAAGATCGAAATGCGATTCACCAGCGATTCAATCGCATCAAGAACTTTGTCCATGTTCGAGGCCAACGCGTGAATATCTTCCCGTTCAAGAGGCGTACTGAAACTGCGGTTGATCTTGCGCAGGATCTCGTGGGTAATCACATCACCCTTGCGTTCAAAGTCTTTGATGATCGGCGCACGCTGATCGCGCGTATTCGGGTCGCGAAGAAAATCCGCCAGGGCATGTGAGGCTGTGATCATATTCACACTGGCGTCTTCCAGCAATTCAAAGAACTTCTCTTCCTTGGGAATGAACGAAAATCGCATAAAAACTCCTTCCCTTCAACTTTGGTTTTGCCAAAACCAATGTGCCTGTTAGGGTTTTGTTCATTTTATAGAAAGATCAGGTTAAGACAACAAAATAGTTCCCAAAAACCCAAAAGCACATAAAAAAGATGTAATAAAATGCTATTTTCTGATCGATTGTATAACTGGAAGTTTATGGCAACTTTGCATTTGCCAAACGCGTCCCATAATGTTAATTTAGGAAATTATTCCCCGGCAACGGGCGAATAAAAGAGAGTTTTTTGACAAGAGTGCATGAAGATCGGAGTTCAGCAAGGGTCGAATCGGCGGGCAGGACAATGTCTTCCGGTGAGACCTGGAAGGACCCGAGAACGTGGGGGCCCATTAGGAGGCCGGGAAGTCGGTCGGTCCACGGGAGTTAGGACAATGGCTATGGCATCTCGAATTATGGTTCAAAAAATCGGCAAGGTTGCAGTCGTGGATTTCATCGACGCTGCCATCATGGATATGCAGCAGATTCAGCAAATCACCGAGGAACTCGATTACATGGTGGACGACCAGGATCAGAAGCACATGCTCCTGGACTTCTCATCCGTCAAGTTCCTGTCAAGCCAGACCCTCGGAATGCTCCTGAAGCTTCACAAAAAACTTGGCGACAAAAAAGGATGGCTTGGAATCTGCGGTTTGCGGAAGGATCTGCACAAGATTTTCAAACTGACACGTCTGGACAAATTGTTCAATTTCTATACGGACGAGCAGGAGGCACTCACAGCGGCGGGGGTTTACGTCGGCGGGTAGCCTGGCGTACGGAGGTTAGGCATGGTGAACGAAGATATTCCGGCTCCGGTCATGTTTGAATCCGTCAATGGAGTGATGGTGGCCCAATTCACGTGCAGGGAAATCACCACATTGGACGCCATTGACGCCCTTCTGGAAGAGTTCAAGAAGAAAATCGAAGACATGAAGGAAACGAACCTTCTAATCGACTTTACTGGAGTCACGTTTGTGGC
Source organism: uncultured Phycisphaerae bacterium (assembly GCA_964563935.1). GTDB lineage: Bacteria > Planctomycetota > Phycisphaerae > JAAYCJ01 > JAAYCJ01 > JBAZZQ01. Next base: position 21,389 of record CAZLZE010000009.1, read on the forward strand.
AACCAGCGCCATCAACCTGCTCCTGGTCATCCTCAAACGAATCCGCATGAAAGGTGGCGACGCCTTTCTGTGCGGAATAGAGGATAACGTCGACCAAATCTTCGAGCTGATGCAGATCAACCGCCTGTTCGATATCTACCCGACGCGAACCGAAGCAATTGCGAACATCAGCAAAAAATAACCGCTAACCCACAGCCGAAGAGTCCGACTAAATCTGCAAATTCTCCAATCGCTGCTGACGATCGTAAGTCTGCAGGGCTTCGACAAGTTCGTCCATATCCCCCATGATAATGCGATCCAGCGAATACAAATCCAGATTGATTCGATGGTCGGTGATCCGGTTCTGCGGGAAATTGTAGGTGCGAATCCGTTGGGAACGGTCGCCGGAACCGATCATCACGCTTCGCTTCTGATCGCGTTCGGTCTTCAGTTTCGTCTGCTGCATTTCATAAAGCCGGGACCGCAGAACGCGCCAGGCCTTGGCGCGATTCTTATGCTGCGACCGCTCGTCACGCATCGAAACGACGATGCCCGTCGGCAGGTGCTCCAGACGGATGGCCGACGAGACTTTGTTGACGTTCTGGCCGCCCGGACCGCCGGCGCGGCAGACGCTTTCCACGACGTCCTCAGGCTTGATTTCGATTTCCACTTCCTCCGGCTCGGGCATGACGGCCACAGTGGCGGCCGACGTGTGAATGCGTCCCTGGGCCTCGGTCTTGGGAACCCGCTGAACCCGATGACCGCCGCCTTCGTAACCAAAAACGGTAAAGACGCCGGGCCCGGTAATGCTCAAAATCACCTCACGAAAACCGCCCATGTCCGTCGGCGCCATATCCATGATTTCCGTCTTAAATCCGCGTTTTTCCGCATACTTGGTGTACATGGTCATCAAGTCGCCCGCGAAGATGGCCGCCTCCTCGCCGCCCGTACCTGCCCGAATTTCCAGCAGAACACTGGAGATGGCGCGGTCGTCGGACGTCACCAATGCCGACTTGATATCCTCCATTATGGGCTGCCGCCGGGACTGCAGTTCCTTGACCTCCTCCAGTGCCATGTCGCGAAGTTCGCTGTCCTGCGATTGGTCCTCGAACATCGCCTGGGCCTGGGCGATCTGCCGGTCGATCTCGACGATCTTCCGGTACGGCTGAACGATCGAATTGAGCTTCCCGTGTTCCTTGGCCAGCTCGACGATCTTGTGCGGGACGCTGGCTATCGCGGGGTCGTTCATCATCGACTCGACTTCCCGGAAACGCTTGTCCGTCTCGGCGAGCTTTTCCATTAACCGCTGTTCGACAGTCAACATATCAGCCATGTTCGCAGCACCCACACTAGAGATTCAGGTTTACCGGTCCACAAAAACAAAAAATTCGCCGACCGAAAGGGATGTACCTTGCGGACGGCGAATTTTAATATCGAATCGTAACTAACCCTTGGCCGGTTCGGCTTCGGCGGCTTTGGCCTGCTTGGCGGCCTTGGTCTTGTCCCAATTGTATTTCTTCTGGAACTTCTCAACGCGACCAGCCGTGTCGACGAACTTCTGCTTGCCCGTGTAGAACGGGTGGCAGTTGGAGCAGATTTCAACGCGGATCTCCTTCACGGTCGAACGGGTCTTGAACGTGTTCCCGCATCCGCAGGTGACGGTCGTCTCGATATACGCCGGATGAATTTTCTCTTTCATGGTTCACATTCCCAAGTAAAAAAGTTCCTACTTATTGGAAACCAGTAATTCTAGCGTCTGCCGTCTGGAGATTCAAGGGGAAAGAATGGAATTTCCGCAATTTACGTAACAAGTCCAAACCGCCAAAGCCGCCCACCACATCACCTAACCAGTCAATTATACGCAAGATATGGCCGCCTGCAACGCATATATATCATGAATCAAAAGCCATATCCTGACCTTATGCACCAGACCGGATATTGGGGTTTACAGTGACAGAAAATTTTCATACAATCCATCGGCTTGATGTCTGTTACGGAATAATTGAGAAATAACGATATGAGGAGTGTCCACGCATGGGACTGTCGCTGACGTACAAAATTCTGAAAAACCACCTGATGGAAGGCACGCTGGAGACCGGTCAGGAGATCGGCATCCGGATCGATCAGACGTTGACGCAGGACGCGACCGGAACCACGTGCTTCCTGCTCTTTGAGTCGATGGGACTCGACCGCGTGCGTGCCAAAGTCGCCGTCAGCTACGTCGATCACAACATGGCCCAGTTCGGACCGGAAAACCACAACGACCATTTATATCTACAGACCATCTCCCGTAAGGTCGGCGCCTATCACTCCCGGCCGGGGAACGGAATCTGTCACCAGGTGAACCTCGAACGCTTCTCGCGCCCGGGCTGGACGCTCCTCGGCTCCGACAGTCATACCCCGACCGCCGGCGGCGTCGGAATGATGGCCATCGGCGCGGGCGGACTCGACGTCGCCGTCGCCATGGCGGGCGGTCCGTTCTATCTGACGGCGCCGAAAGTCATCGGCGTACACCTCAAGGGCAAGCTCCAACCGTGGGTGTCCAGCAAGGACATCATCCTCAAACTCCTGTCCATTCTGACGACCAAGGGCAACGTCGGCTGCGTCGTCGAATACTTCGGCGAAGGCGTCAAATCCCTCTCCGTGCCCGCACGGGCGACCTGCACGAACATGGGCGCGGAACTGGGCGTGACCTGCAGCCTGTTCCCAAGCGACAAAATGACCAAACAATTCCTCGACGCGCAAAAGCGCGGAGATCAGTGGATTCCCCTCGAGGCAGACAAAGACGCCCACTATGATCGCGTAATCGAGATTGATTTGAGCAAGCTTGAACCGCTCACGGCGGCCCCGAGTTCGCCCGACAATATCGTGCCGGTGAAGGACCTCGCGGGCACGCCCGTACACCAGGTAATCATCGGCTCGTGCACCAACTCAAGCTATCAGGACTTGATGATTTGCGCCAAGGCCCTCAAGGGCAAAACCATCCACGAGCGGGTGGAATTCGCCGTGGCCCCGGGCTCCAAGCAGGTCCTGCAGATGATCTCCGACAACGGCGCGTTGGAATTATTCATCGCCGCCGGAGCGAGAATCCTCGAAGCCGGCTGCGGTCCCTGCATCGGGCTCGGAATCTCCCCCGCCGACAATGTCGTGAGCATCCGAAGCTTCAACCGAAACTTCCCCGGTCGAACGGGCACGAAAAACGACAAAGCCTATCTCGCGTCGCCGGAAACCTGCATCGCCGCCGCCCTTACCGGCGAATTCACCGATCCGCGAAAGCTCACAAGCAAATGCAAGATCGCATACCCGAAGATCGCCTGGCCGAAGACCTTTGTCATCAACGACAACATGCTCCAAGCCCCCCTGCCGCCGGCGAAGGCGAAAAAGGCCGAGGTCGTCCGCGGACCGTCCATCGTCACTCCCCCGCTGAGCGAGCAACCGCCGAAAGATCTGAACGGACAGGTCCTGATCAAACTCGGCGACAAGATCAGCACCGATATCATCATGCCCGCCGGCGCGCTCCTCAAGTACCGGTCGAATGTCTTCGAATACGCCAAATACGTGTTCAACCCGTGCAACGAAGCGGGCAAGCCGACCTTCGCCGAACGGGCCATGTCAGCCAAGTCGCAGGGGCTCCACGGCATCGTCGTCGCGGGCGAAAGCTACGGACAAGGATCCTCCCGCGAACATGCCGCCCTGTGCCCAATGTACCTGGGCGTCAAGGTCATCCTGGCCAAGAGCATCGAGCGAATCCATTTCGCCAATCTGATCAATTTCGCCATAGTCCCCATCATCTTTGAGGACCCATCCGAATACGACCGCATCGATCTGACCGACAGTCTGGCCATTCCAAACCTGTTGGACGAAATCCGCAACGGACGAACTTCGGTCCGGATAAAAAATATCTCCAAAGGAACCGAGTTCTCGGGTAAAATGGCGTTCAGCGAGCGGCAGCGGCGAATTCTCGCTGCGGGTGGACTTCTGCCCATGGTCAAAGGCGGATAAAGACAATAAGAGCGTGTCTGAAAAGCCGGGAACCCACACCGCAGGTCATCGCGAGACCCCGCAGGGGTCGTGGCGATCTGGTGTTCGAACACCAGATTGCGGAGTTCATCCTGAGCCCGGCGAAGGACCAGCTCGCAATGACGGCTTTTCAGACTACACTCCAGGGAAATGTGGGCGTACAATTTAGAAAGTGGGGAATTGATCATGGTTAATGGATTGGGAATAGAAGAACGGATTCTCGAGCACTCGGCCGAGGCTTTGATCAAGGCGCGTCACGTCGTCGCCTTCACCGGACCGGGAATATCGGCCAAGAGCGGAACGACCCCACTTCACCCCGATCAGATGGCGGCCTCTCAGGAATGGACTGACGTTGACAACTTCCTGGCCAACCCGAAGAAGGTGTGGAACTGGTACAACAACCGCAAAAGCGTCCTGCGCCAGACCTGTCCGAGTCCCGCCCATTACGCATTGGCGGAGTTGGAAAACATCCTGGAAGACTTTCTCCTGATCACACAGAACACCGACGGACTGCACCAGCGAGCGGGGTCGACAAGACTGGTGGAGATCCATGGAAGTATCTGGCGGACCCGATGCACCAATTGCGACTATGCCCGGAATCTGAGCGAGGCTGAGCCGACTTCTGGCATGATGTGCCCGGTATGCGGAAGCTGGCTCAGGCCCGGTGTGGTCTGGTCAGGAGAATCCCTGCCCGAGGAAGACTTCAACGCGGCCAGGGAAGCATGCGAGAACGCCGACTTGATCCTCAGCACGGGAACCAGCGCAGCCATTCAACCCTCAGCTTCCATGATCTGGCAAGCCAAAGCCACCGGCGCTATGCTGATCGAAGTCTCCTCAAAAGTGACAACCGCCAGCCACCTCGCCGATATCCGCCTGCAAACCGCACCCGAAAAGGTCCTCCCCGCTCTGATCATGACATTAAGAAACTTGTTCGCCCATCAGACCACGTAAGGGCTGAAAACTCGTTTCAGCGGGCTGCTCTTGACTACACTTCCTCAACATATGCCGATAATATATCTATATGCATATTTCCGTGGTAATATGTACGCGAAACCGACCCGAACGTCTGGCAAACGCCATTCGCAGCTGTCTCCGCCAGACCGCCAAACCGCTCGAAATCATCGTTATTGACGACGGAGACCTTGCACCTGACTTTCTATCCCAGATCAAGACCGAGGCCTTCGCCGCCGGAATCGACTTCGTGTATCACCACAAATCCATCGAACGCCGCGGATTGACCATTTCACGCAATATCGGATGGCAGATGGCCAGGGGACAGATCATCCAATTCATCGACGACGACGCGGAACTGAACACCGACTGCCTCCACTGGGTCGCCAGAATCTTCGATGCCGACAAAAACAATGAACTGGCGGGGTTGGATTTTCACGTAAATGAACAATCGCGAAACCGGCTCGGACGACGCATCATCGAACGATGCTACCAACTGGCAGGACTGTGGCAACTGGGACTGCGGTTCACCCCTCACCGCAACCCGTCACATCTCTTTGGAGCCTTTTTATCAGACCTTCGTCCGGTACGTTATCTCCAGGGCAATTGCATGGCCATTCCAAAAACGGCACTAGCGGCCGTGGGCGGATTCGACGAACAACTGGCGGATTACGCAGCCGGCGAAGATCGCGACATCTCACTCCGACTGGCCAAGAGAGGCGCTTTGGCCCGAATTCAAGCCGCAGGCATCATCCATCACACCGACCCGGGTGGAAGAATTAATGCATATCGGATGGGATTCGAAACCTCTTTCAACTATCTCTATATAAATAGTAAGAACGGCCCATTGAACGTGGGTGAGATACTTTTATTTTTTTATACTTTCAGTGTTTTACTGATTACGGAAGGCTTGTTTGCTTTGGCAGGAGACCGGGAGTTCCATCTGGAGCAGATCAAGGGTATGCTGAGCGGCATTCGAACGTTTGCGGGAGTGACATGGCACAACAACAAGGGATAATGTTCGTGATCGATACCCTTCGGCCGGGCGGCGCAGAACACGTGTTGCTGAATCTGGCCCAAGGACTCAAGTCGCAGGGTAAGTACGTACCCTTGATCGTGTGCCTCCACGAGGCAGGTCCGGTGGCCAGGGAATTCCTCGACATGGGGATTCCGGTTCATGCCGAGTTCCTGAAGGATCGGTATGACGCAAAAGTTGTCTTGCGGCTTGTGCAATTGATAAAGGCCAACGGTGTCCGAATCGTCGTTCCCGTCGGATGCGGGGGAAATCGGATGTTCTGGGGAACGCTGGCGGCCAAAATTGGCGGCGCCAAAGTCGTCGTGTGGACCCACACGTTCTCCCAGCCCGGACATCCCGAATTCGAGTTGGCGAATCGCGTACTGTATCCACTGGTAGACCGATTTGTAGCCCTGGGAAAGCGGCATAAGGCCTGCCTGGCCTTTCGGGACAAGGTGCCCGATGGAAAGATACTCACCATTCCAAACGGTATCCCCCTGGAACGGTACGGCAATTCCCGCTGGCGGGACAGGGCACGCGCGGTCCTGGGCCTGGCCGACCTGGAACACCAAGGAAGCTATCTGACCCGCACG
>CAZLZE010000009.1:27956-59779 GCA_964563935.1 uncultured Phycisphaerae bacterium
CCTGGGCCTGGCCGACGAAAACATCTTCGCGGTGGCGATGATCGGGAATCTTCGTCCAAGCAAACGCCACGACGTGTTTATCGCGGCCGCCAAAGAAGTGGTCAAGCAGCGACGCGACGTGCACTTCTTCATCGTCGGCGACGGACCCAATCGCTCCGCCGTCCGCACCTGGGCCCAGGAAAGCGATCTCCTCGGACGATATCTCTCCCTCTTCGGACACCGGGATGACGTACCCCAACTGCTCCCAGGGTTTGATCTCGCCTGTATCTGCAGCGAGTTTCAGGAATGTCAGAGCATGGTGGCTTTGCAGGCCATGGCCGCCGGCGTGCCCGTTATGTCAAACTTCATCGGAAGCATGGATGAAGCCATCACGGACAATCATTCCGGCTTCTTTTACCCGACCCTGCACCCGAGCGCCCTGGCTGCCAGAATCCTCGAAGTCATCGCACAACCTCAGCTCCGCAAGACCGTCAGCAATCATTCCCGAAAAATCGTCGAAACACGATTCACCAGCGATCGCCTCGTGAGGGATTTCACCCAAATGTTCGACGAACTCCTCGCCAATCCCAATCACACAACGGGTAGTCTCGCCATCCTCAGCCGGGTCTTTTCTTCTCGACCTTCATGATCCTATCATTTATGATACCCTTCAGGTAAAGGATCCGCGGGTAATACCCGCGATGGGCGAAATTGTTGTGAAATTCGAGAGATCATGAGCAAGATCAAAGTTCTGCCCGTACATCTGGTGAACAAGATCGCAGCTGGCGAATGCATCGAACGCCCCGCGAGCGTGGTCAAGGAGTTGGTGGAGAACGCCATCGACGCCGGCGGAACGAAAATCGACGTCTACCTCGAGCAAGGCGGGACGAAGCTCATCCGCGTGGTCGATAACGGCTCGGGGATCGATTCCGAAGACATGCTCCTGGCGGTAACGCCCCACGCAACGAGCAAGCTCCAGGACGAGAACGATCTATACGCGATTTCCACCATGGGCTTTCGCGGCGAGGCCCTGACGAGTATCGCGTCCGTCGCCATCCTCAAAATCAACTCCGTCGTGCCCGGAAAAGACAGCGGATCTGCCATCGAGGTGGAAGGCGGAAAAATCGGCGAAGTACATCCCATCGCCGGCTCGCCGGGAACGACCATCGAAGTGCACAATCTCTTTTTCAACACCCCCGCACGACGAAAATTCCTCAAATCCCCGCAGACCGAACTCGGGCATTGTCAGGAGGCGGTCATCCGCCTGGCCCTGGCGTATCCGCACATCGCGTTCAACCTCTTCCACGCCAGCAGGCAACTTCTGCAGCTGCCGCCCGCGGAGACTCCGCGTACGCGGATCAACGACATCTTCGGACCCGAAATCGCCGATGGCTTGATCCAGGTCTTCACCCAAACGAAAGAAATCACCTTCAGCGCCTACGTCAGCCGACCCGAACACGCCAAACCGTCTGCCACCTGGCAGTACTTCTTTGTCAACAAACGAACCATCCGCGATCGCTTCCTTACCCATGCACTCCGCGAGGCCTATCGCGGACTCATGCCCCAGGACCGTCAACCGGCGGGCTTCCTGTTCCTCGAACTCGATCCCACCATCGTCGACGTCAATGTTCACCCTGCCAAAAACGAGGTGCGATTCGCCGACTCCGGGTTTATTCACTCCCTCGTGCTCAACAGCATCCGCGAACGCTTCCTCTCGACGGACCTGACCGCCAGCCTGAATGCCGAGCAGACCAAACCCGTCCTGCCGAATCAGGAAGTCAAAAAAAACGTCCCACACGAGGAAAAAATCAAAGAGGCACTCAACGATTTCCTCCGCTCCGCCCCGAAACCCGAACAGGCAAGGATCGCCTTCACGCCGCCCACGCCAAAAACATATTCCGAACCCTCCGAACCGGTAAAACATACCTATCAGCCTCCCAGTCCGGCCCCGGCCCCCCTGCCCACACAGTCCGTACCCTCACCGAAAGAGGAGCCGAACCAAGCCGCCGCTGCTGCCCCAACGCCCAACGCCAAACTCCGGGCCTTGCAAATCCACAACGCCTATCTCGTCATCGAAACCAACGATGGCCTGATGATCGTCGATCAGCACGCGCTCCACGAACGAATCCTCTACCAGCAAATTCGCTCGCGGGTCAACTCCGGAGCCATCCCGCGGCAAAAACTGCTCGTGCCGGAATTGGTAAAAGTCTCATCCGACGACATGGAACAGCTCGACCGCGTCCGCGAGTCCCTCGACCGCGCGGGAGTCGAACTCGAACCCTTCGGTCCGCAGACCGTGGCTATCCACAGCCTGCCTGCTCTCATCGGTCATCTCAATGCCGCCGAATTTGTCCAGGAACTCCTGGCCCGGCTTGATAAAACCTCACAGGTAGATCCTGAGCACGTCCTGGAACACGTCCTTCAGTCCCTCGCCTGCAAGGCCGCCATCAAGGCCGGCGACCCCCTGAAACCTGAGGAAATCCAGGCACTGCTGGAGTCCCGCAGTCAGGTCGATCTCGCCAGCGCCTGCCCCCACGGCCGACCCACCGCCCTGCAAATGTCGCTTGCCGACCTCCAGAAACAGTTCAAACGCACTTAGAGTTTATTGTTTATATCTATACCTTGACATCTTCCTATGTTCTGATATAGTGAACAGTGATCTGATATGGTTGATGATGGTACGCAAAATCAGGGCCCGAGCGAGACGCCTCTGCTCAGTTCGCTCTCCGCGGCATTGGACATTTTGTGCCTTTTCAGCAGTTCTTCGCCCGAATTGAGCCTCAGCGAGATTGCCAGACGCCTGGGAATCGGCAAGAGCCGTGTCCATCGGCTGTTGACGACGCTGCAATCGCGTCAGTTCATTGAACAGGACCCGCAGACCAGCCGTTACCGCCCGGGAATCAATAACTTATGGGTAGGATGGCTCTATGAGATGACCAACCGCGTAGTCCAGGAGTCGCGACCCATTCTGCAGCAGATCGCCCGGCAGACAAACATGACAGCCCATGCCGCCACCCTGGCCGATGGCGAACTGATATACCTGGCCCGCGAATTCCCCGATTCGGTTCCCCGATGGGGCACGGTTCGGAGCGTGCGAACTCTTCCGCACGCGACGGCGTTGGGCAAGATGATTCTCGCGTGCCTCACGGACGACGATATCGGTGTCATTTTGGACAAGACCGGTCTGCCCCCGCGCACGCCACACACAATAACCGACCGCAACGAATTTTTGCAGAAAATCGGGCGTATTCGGGAAGATGGATACGCAGTTGACAATGAGGAAGCGGATTTGGACCGCCGCTGCATCGCAGTCCCTCTTCGCAACATCAACAATCAGTTGCTTGGCGCCCTGAGCATTTCGGGACAGAAACGCGATCTAAGTGACAGGCAGCGGATCGAGGGATGCATCAGCCTGCTCCGGTCGGCGGCGCAGGAGCTGTCCGTAAGGCTTGGGCCTTACGTGCTTCCGGTTCGGATGGTTCCACCGAAAGAATCGGCCCGCACTTAGTCCCTCACCGGGCAGAGGAGGTATCGATGGCTGGACAATTCTTTGACAGAGTAGCGGACAAACCTCGCGACAGTTATGCGGAGGAAGTGATCCGAGTTTTGACCAGTCCGCTGGCCCTTCGGCCGGAGTTTCTGGACCCGGGGCCCGAAGCCCAGGACTATGTCAAATTCGGATTTGCGCCACGCGGGTGCGATTTTCGGGATTTTACGATCATCAAGCACAATGGCGTGTATCATGTTTTTTATATCGATCTTCGCAAGGATCAGCATAGTCGCACACCCACACAGGGAACGATTCTCGGACATTCATCGTCTGCGGATCTCATCCACTGGGACGTACATCACCCCCCCATCACGACCAAGCCTGACTCCTGCGAAAGCGAGCACGTTTATGCGCCGTACGTCTTCTTCTGGGGCAGTGAATTTCATAAGATCTACACCGGCCAGACTCGAAAGATGGCGCAGACCCTCTGCCTGGCCACGTCGAAGGATCTTTTTGAGTGGCGCCGATACGACTGTAATCCCATGTTCACACCGGAACATCTGCCCTGGGCCCGCTGGAAGCGGACGGAGCTGAGCAACTGCCGCGATCCGCACGTCATGGTCCGCGGGGATGAACTGCTGTTGTATTACACCGCTCTCTGCCGCGACGGCCAAGTGTGCGTCGCCTGCGCGCGATCTGAAGACATGGAGAACTGGGACGACCTGGGACCTGTGTATCACTTGCTCCCGAAGATCGGCGTTTCGCCTTTGTGCCTGGAATCGGCGTGCGTCCACCCGTTCGGTGGAAAATATGTGCTCTTTTTCTGCCACGACAATGCCACTCGCTACGTGACGTCGGACACGCCGACTGATTTTCGAGGTCAGGAGCATTCACTCGTCTGGGACAGTTTCTGGGGCCTGGAAGTTGTAGAGCAGAAACAGGATTGCGCCCTGGTATGCGCGTTTAAGAAGGCGAAATTGACGGGCGATGCGCGGTTATTTTTCGGCGTACTCGATTGGACGCGTCAGCCACGGTCCGTGGAACTCATAACCGACAAATCAACGATGGAGAAAACACATGCTGCGTTTTTATGATGCTTTGAAAGAACGGCCTCAATTGGGTTTCTGCAATATGTACCCGGCCCCGGGAATTGTGGAACGGGTTGCACCCGACTGGGACTGGATCTGGGTCGATGGTCAGCACGGCGAGCTTGATTACACCGACATGCTCTCGGCGGTGCGAGCGTGCAACCTCGTCAAGCGTGCCGCCATCGTCCGCGTTCCGGGCCAGGAATATGGTCACATCGGCAAGGCTTTGGACATGAATCCGGAAGGGATCATGGTTCCCATGGTCGATACGGTAGAGCAGGCCAAGGGCGTCGTGTATGCGGCCAAGTTCCCGCCGTTTGGAAGCCGGTCCTACGGTGGGCGGCGACCGATTGATCTGGACGGGCGGTCGTACTCTCATCCGGATCAGCCGCAGCCGGTACTCATCTGCCAGATTGAGACTCAGGAGGGTCTGAGGAACGCGAGTCAGATCGCGGCAGTGGACGGCGTGGATGTGATTTTCTTCGGGCCGGATGATATGGCCATGCGAGAGGGAATGCCGATGGATAAGCCGCGTCCGGAAGGTCATTTCGACGAGGCGCTTGCCATCGTCGCCAAGGCGGCTGCCGAACATGGGAAGCTCGCGGGCGGTGTTTTTACCACGCCGGACACCCTTGTGAAGGCAGTGTCGCTCGGCTATCGATTGATCGTCGCCAGCGGGGATGTGGGATTGCTGGCGAATGGATCAAAGGCAGCGACCAAGACGTTGCGGGACGCGATTTGGGGGGCGAATATCGAAAGCGGAAAGACGAACGCACAAGGCATCTATTAGGCAAGCCAGAAACAATGGGTTGGGAAGCCCGTCCTACAGGACTGAAAGTGCTTTCCAGTTTCCAGGAGTCCCCGATCAAGTCGGGGATAGACTCCGCGAAGCAATCTGGCGGACGAACACCAGATCGCCACGGCCCCGAAGGGGCCTCGCGATGACCCGCAGGGGTGATGGCTCGCATTCTCAGACAGAGCCTAGTATGCCCGGATGAGCTTGGCTTTGGGATAGTAAAGGCTCAGGATTTCCATGGCGGTGTAACCCTTCTGAGCCATGCCTTCGGCTCCGTATTGACACATGCCGACCCCATGGCCTAAGCCGTGACCGTCGAAGAACACGAAATTCGATCCTTCCTGTCGGACGTTGCACCACGTCGACGGGATACGACGCGAGCCGACGATCAGACGGAAGCGTTCTCCGGTAAGCGTGACCCTCTGGCCGCCGCTGTCGACCACTTCCACGCGTGTGATTCGGCAGTTCTGGGCTCGCTCAAGGATATTCACCGCTGTGACCATCTGGAACGGGAGCGGAGCGGCCATGCTTTTGTTGATCGCCTGGGTCAATTCTGAGGCAGGGATGACTCTGTCAGGCCAGCGATGATGAGGCGAGATATTACAGGTTCGGCAGACGACGCCGCCTTGGAGAGGCTGGATTTTGGGATCGATATTGGCCAGATGGATCGCGGACTGGGTTCGTCCGCCGCACGTGCTGCTGTAATACGTGGGGAAGATCCGCCACCCGCCGTTGAGTTTCGCGGTCAGTACAATTCCGCGGGTCGCCTCCACCGCCTGCAGCGCCTTGCTCGTCTCTACCGAGCGGCCGAGGTACATTTGAGACCCTTCCGTAGCCACCACGTCCCATTTCTTTCTGGACGGGGCTGTGTATTTTTCATACAGCGCGAATGTTCTGGCCGCGATCGCCTGAGCTTTGAACGCTTCCAGCGCGAATCGATTTGGAAGTTCGCCCGGCAGAACACCTTTGAGGTAGTCTTCGCAGCGAACGTGGTTCACCGCCAAGAGCTGTCCGTCCGCCGTCCGCAGGAGACGCATGCTGCCGCGATAGTAGCGGCTGTCCACCGCCACGGAACCGTTGCGTTCGGGAACGACGTCGCAGTAGTCGTCGATCTTGACCACTTTGGACCCGATTCGCAGGTTGTCTCCTTCCAGCTTGACTTGCGTGTAGCCCAGACCCGAGCCCTGCAGAACTGCCTGCCCGTTGAAGCTGTATATTGTGTATGGTCCGTCCACGGACATTGGTATCGAGGCGGCAGGGCCCGCGATTTTGACCCGAATAGCCGGTTCGGGCACCTCGTGTTTCTGCGTGGTGATCACGGGCCGTTCCCAAATCCGACACCCCGTAAAACAGACGCCGACCACCGACGCCATCAGAAGCAAGGTTCTGGTGACCGTTCGTCCGTCTGCTCGTCTCGTATACATCATGTTCGTTCGGGGTCCTTCAGACTGTCGTCGCGTGTCCATTGCGACCATTGTCGCTTACAGTTACGACTCACGCAAGGACAATCCCATCGACGAGAGCTTGTCCTTGACTTCCTTCAGCGACACGGAACCGAAGTTCTTAACCGACATCAGCTGCGATTCTGAATAGTTCATCACGTCGCCGATGGTCATCACATTCAGTTTCTGAAGGCATTTTTTGCTCCGAACCGACAGCTGAAGATCGTCGATCGACTTGCTCATCAAGGCCTGGTCCGCACCGGACGGGAACGCCGGTCCGCTTCCGGGAAGGATCGCCGCCGCTTTCTTCGACGCCTTGTCTTCCACCGCCTGCCCCAACCGCAGACCCTTGCTCGTCATGATCACCTTGATCTCATTGAGGGACGTTTCGCCGAAGTTCTTGTACGACAGCAATTCCGCCTCGGTAATTCGGGTCAGGTCGCCCAGGGTACGGATGCCCATTTTCTTCAGGCAATTCCGGCTTCGAACCGAAAGCTCGAAGTCGCTGATGGGCATATCCAGGACCTGCTGGAATTTGTCGCGTTTGCGCTCGAATTCTTCATCGTAGAACATGTAGAGCGAGCTTTCCACGTCCTTCATGAACAATCTTGCACGGGAGTGATTCGGGTAGACTTCGAGAATGCGTGAGAGCAGCGTCTCCGCCGCCTCATATTTTCCGGCGTCTTCGTACAGAACGGCCAAGTTCATCGCCGCGTTGACATGGATCGGGTTAATCTTGAGGCACTGGCGATATAATTCGATTGCCTTCTCCTCGTCACCCGTCAGGTCTGTGAGAAAGGCGTACCGGAACAAGGCGGGGATGTAACCGGGATCTTTGTCCACCGCCTGCTGGAGCAGGTCGAGCGCCGATTCGATATTGCCGTCGGCCTCCGCCATTCCCGCAGCCTGGTACAGATAATACACACTGTCGCTTGCGTGCTTCTTCAGTTGCGATAACGCACTATTCGCGGCCTTGGTCTCGCCCGCCAGACGATTCACTTCGACCATCTCGGCCAGGATCTGAGTCTCGTCCCATCCGCGGGATTTAGCCCGTTCGAGGTCCGCCAGCGCTCGCTGGTAGTCCTTCTGCTCTTTGTAGGCCTGTGCCATCATCCAGCGTTTCTCGCGACCCTCCGGCGCCGCCTTCAGAACCTGGATTACCTGATCCATTCGTCCCAGGACAAACGCCGCCACGCCCAATTTCACTGCTTTGTCCGCTTCGGGACTCTCCGCCTGCTCGGTCACATATTGGCCCAATTGTTCCCGGTCCGCAGCCGACTGCGACGCAAATCGCTGAATGACCTTGAACATTTGCTCGAAGTTTTCGAAGCTGCCGTTCATCAGCTCTTCAACATTCGTCAGGGTTGACTTCATTTAATATTGCTCCTTAAATACAGTAAGTTCACATCTGCAATTCACTAATCGGTAGTGGCACAAAGCCAGGCGACCCAAGAGGCCGGGCCAATTATGAAGATGGTATTATATCAATAGATTGAAATTTTGCAACACTACCTGGAATACCAACCACCGGTCGATTACCATCTCGGAATACAATAATAATATTCGAAAAAACGAAATAAGCAAGGTGACCTGATGGTAGACGCTGACTTGGCTCGCGAATTTGAGGATCCGGAGGAACTGTTCTTCGGTGATCCATTACTCCTCGACCGGCACCGGATACTGAATTCCACGTCCTTTCGCCGATTGGGATACAAGACGCAGGTATTTTTGCCCCTTGAGGCGGACCACTTCCGCACGCGGCTGACTCATAGTTTGGAAGTCGCCCACATAGCGGGCCTGCTCGCCCATCGGTTTGGGGCGAATCCCGCGCTGGCTGAGACGATCAGTCTCGCCCATGATCTTGGGCATGGACCTTTTGGGCACAGCAGCGAAACCATCCTCAACAAGCTTCTCGCCGACGTGGGCGGATTCGAACACAACCATCAGTCGCTCCGCGTGGTGGAATATCTCGAGGGTCCCTACCCGTGGTTTCGCGGACTTAATCTTACCCGGGCCACCCGCGCGGGAATGGAAGTACACAACACCCCCTACGATCGACCCGAGTTGCTCGATACAGTGGCCAGCCTTGAGGGCCAACTCGCCAACTGGGCCGATCGACTCGCCTACAACACCGCCGATCTCGAGGACGCACTGGGTGCGAACCTCATCACACAGGATCATCTGGCGGACCTCTCGCTCTACCGAAAAGCCTGGGACCGACTCGATTCTCGCCTGCGAGAAAAACCTTTTCACGCCATTCGGCGAATTGTCCTCGGTCATATCCAGATGATCCTGATCGAAGGGTTGGAACTTCGGCAGGCGAATGGCGTCCCCCTGCTTGCTCTCAGGGATGCTATACTCCACGACCTCAAGGAAACGGAAAAGTTCCTGCTCAACCGCGTGTACCTGTGCCCGCAGCTTCTGGATACGACGCACAAAGTTCAGGAGGTCATCTCCAGGCTCTTTGCCCGCTATCGAAAGGAGCCCGAGCTCTTGCCCAACCGTTATCTGTCACGTCAGACGGAATCGCCCGTCGATCGCATCATCGGCGACTACATTTCCGGCATGACCGATCGATTCTGTTTGAAAACGTATCGACAACTCTTCGGTGAAGATGATATATTGTTGCGGTCAATTCAACCCGTAGTTGGAATAGGAAGCTTATAGATGTCTATCACTGCCGTTGTTTCCGATTTGGCTGTCAAGTTTCTGGGATACGCGGGATACACCGGGGCTGGGATTCTGATGGCTTTGGAGTCGATGATTGCGCCCGTTCCTTCCGAAGCCGTCATGCCGTTCGTCGGGTTCAAGGTCGTCGACAAGGAATGGAACTTCTGGCTTGCCGTGCTGGCCACAAGCCTCGGGTCCATCGCAGGCTCGCTCATCTCCTATCTCCTGGGTTACTACGGCGGAAAACCCGTCGTCATGAAGGTAGGCAAATACCTCCTCCTCGATCACCACGACCTGGAACTGACGGAACGATTTTTCCACCGTCGGGGCGGAGTGATCACCTTGTTTATCAGCCGGTTTGTCCCCGTCGTGCGGCACTTGATTTCCATCCCCGCGGGCATCGGCAAGATGAAGATGATCCCCTTCCTTCTGGCTACGCTGATCGGGGCCACGATGTGGAATACCTTCCTCCTCTACTGCGGCATGAAGCTTCGTCAGAATTGGGGAACGGTGCAGAAATATTCTCACCAGGCGGATATCGTCGTTGTCATCTTCCTGGCTGCGGGATTGGCTTGGTTCATCCGCTCGCGGCTGAAGAAGCGGACGGCGACAGAGCCGGCCTAATGTACCACCATCAAGGACGTTCATCCATCAGATATACGCGGTTCTCATCCTCTTTCGCGGTACGTAGCGTCTAAACCGGACGTCGGGATAGCCCAGCGTTATCGCCGAGATCACGTGCTCGTTTGGGGGAATCTTCATCAGTGATTTGAGGACTTTGTCCTTGTTGGCTGCGATGCTGAGGTACCCGTTGTAGCACGTGCCCACGCTGATGGACTCGGCGAAGAGAACGGCCGTCTGGGCAGCGATCCAACCGTCCGCGATCGACATGTCGTCCTTCCTCGGAGCTGTGAACGCGATGAGGGTCGGGGCCTCGTGCAAGACGGGGTCTGTCACATCCTTTGGAAACGCCAGATGCTCGAAATCCTTCCGATATGCGTCGAGTGTTCCCGTCGGATAGCCCATTTTTCGCCAGACCAGCGAGAATCCCGGGATTCGGAAGATCTTCAGGAGTTTTTTGTAGAACTCCGGCGTTCGACGGGCGATCTGCCGGATCAAGTCCGCGTCGGTATAGACGTATGCCCGCAGATGCCGCGTATTTTTGGCGCTGGGGGCGTTCGAGGCGGCTTCGATGATCAGGTCGAGATGCTCCTTTGATACCGCCTGCGGCTGATATCGCCGAACGCTCCGCCGGCGTTTCACCAGATCCATTAGTTGCTCGGCCGATGGCCGGGTTGCCGCAATATCCACCTTCTCGAAATCCCGATGCTCCATTACCGTGATCGCGCCCGTCGGACACACGGCGAAACAATGGCCGCACTTGATGCAAAACCAGTTTTTCTCGCCGGCGACTTCCGGGCCGGGACTGATGATCCGCTTGGTGCATACCTTCACGCAGAGATTACACTTAACGCACTTGCTGTCGTCGATACTGATCATAAAACCCTTCAATACTCGCTTTCATTATTTCTCATGCCTGGAAATTTCATAGCCTATCCCTGCCGGAGCTTGCGGAGTCGTTTCATTACGTCGTTTGCGCCTCGGCCGAAGTAGTCGTGGAGCGTTTCGTATTCCGCGTAGAGCTGGTCGTAGACTCGGTGGTTTTCCGCGTTCGGAACGTACTGTTTGTCCTTCAGACCCGCCATTGCCCGTGCGGCGTCGGTGATGTTGGCGTATCCGCCCGCCTCGGGCCCCGCCGCCACGGCTGCGTGCATGGCAGAGCCGAGTGCGCCCGCCTGCCCGCTCCTGGCGACCTTGATCGTTCGGCCGGTAACGTCGCAGAAGATTTGCATCACCAGATCGTTCCGCTCCGGCAGACCGCCGCAGGCGTATAGTTCATCGATTTTCACGCCGCTTTCTTCAAACGTGCGGATGATTTTGTATGTTCCGAAGGCCGTCGCCTCAATCAGCGCCCGATAGATCTCGTGCGCCTTAGTCGCCAGGGTCATACCCATGATCAATCCCGACAGATCCACGTCCACCAGGATCGAGCGGTTACCGTTGCACCAGTCGAGGGCGAGCAGGCCCGATTGACCGGGTCTGAGCTTGCCGGCCTCGTCAGCCAGATAGTCGTGCACGGACATTTTGGCAGCGCTCGCTGCCCGACGAACCCGATCCGGCACGAAGTTGTCGACGAACCACCCGTAGATATCGCCGACGGCTGACTGGCCCGCTTCAAATCCCCACAGGCCCGGGACGATCCCGCCTTCCACCACACCGCACATTCCCTGCACCAGCGCCCGCTGATGATCCATGACCATGTGGCAGATGCTCGTTCCCATAATCATCACCATCTTGCCGGGAGTAGTCACGCTGCACGCCGGAACGGCCACATGCGCATCGACATTGCCCACGCACACCGCCACGTTTTCCGGCAGGCCCAGTTTCTTGGCCAGATCCGCCTTCAGCGTTCCCGCCTTGGCGCCCAGGGGAAGGATTTCGCCTCCCAGTTTTTTCTCCGTCACGTCCTCGAGCCGCGGATCCAGGGACTTAAAGAACTCCCTGCTCGGAAAGCCGCCCGCGTCTTTGATCCACATTGTTTTGTATCCGAGCGTACACTCATTTCGCGTATAATTGCCCGTCAATTGCCAGACGATCCAGTCGGCAGCCTCCACGAACAGATCGGCGGCATTGTAGACTTCCGGGTCCTCGTCCAGCGTCTGCCAGAGCTTCGAGAAGAACCATTCAGAGCTGTATTTTCCGCCGTACCGCTTGATGAACTCTTCATTGCGGTCGTTGGCGACTTCGTTGATCTTATTCGCCTCCGGCTGGGCTGCGTGATGCTTCCACAACTTGACCCACGCGGACGGACGATTCCTGAATTCGTCCATCGTGCATAGCGGCCGGCCGTCTTTTTTCGTCGGAAGCATGGTGCAGGCTGTGAAATCGGTCCCGATTCCGATGATGTCGCTGGCGTTCACGCCCGACTGCTTGATCACCGCGGGGATCGTTTTGAGAATCACCCGCATATAGTCGCGGGGGTCTTGCAGCGCCCAGTCGTGCTCCAGCTTCACCTCGCCGCCCGGCAGCGTGTCGTCGATCACGCCGTTGGCGTATTCGTACACGCTGGAGGCCAGTTCCCGGCCATTGGAGACATCCACCAGCACCGCCCGCCCGGACAAAGTTCCGAAGTCGATCCCGATCGCATATTTGCTCATCTTGTCATCTCCATACATTGCTCGGAAAAGATACGGCAGCCAATTTGTATCCGCCGATCAGCGAGTCAACGACATAACCACGCCGTCCCACCGCGCCACGTAGATCCTGTCGCCGGATACGGTCGGCGAGGAGAGGATCGGAAATCCCAGATACGTGTTTCGCAGACACTTTCCCGTCTTCAGATCGATCACGTACAGTCGGCCGTCGTTCGACCCGGAATAAACCTTCCCGTCTGCGATCGTCGGCGTGGACATCACCTGCGACCCATCCCGGCCATAAGAGGAAAACGAACCCTGCGCCTCAGTAGTCTGCACCGACCAGACGTTCTGCCCCGTATCGACCTTGTAGGCTGATATCTTGCCATCGGGTGTCCCGATAACCGCCAATCCGTCCTGAACCGCGGGCGCAGAAACCGGCCAGCCGCCCGGCAACTCCGCACGCCACAATTCTTTTCCGCTGGCCTTGTCCATCGCGTGCAGCAAGTTGTCCGACGCGTAGAAAAGCATCTTTTGATAGACGACGGGAGAACTGTGCGTTACTCCATATCCTTCTTTGTTGTTCCAGATCGCCTTCCCATCCTTCCGGTCCAGGGCGAACAACCCGTTGCTCCAGTTTACCCCCATGAAGACTCGATCATCATCCACGAAAGGCGAGGTTCGGCTGCTGATCCAGTCTCCGCCCATCGAGGGCGCCTGCCACAGTTGCTTGCCCGATTTTAGATCCAAGGCAGCAAAGTATGGCGCCACCCCGCAATAGACTGCGCCCCCCGCGATCACGGGAGAGTTGTATACCCATCGGTCGCAGAACTCGCCCAGGTTGCCTCGCCAGAGTTCCTTCCCTGACTTCGCATCAAGCCCGTAAACTGTCCCGGTAACCGAGACAGTGACAACAATCCCATCGCTCACGGCCGGCGCACCGTTCACCGAATTGCCGGTCGTAAATTTCCACAGCAATACCCCATTTCGGGCATCGAGACAGACCACGCCACCCTGCTCCGCGTTGTGATCGTCCTGCACCCCGATGTACATCCGCTTGCCTTCAACTCGCGGCGAGGACATACCCGTCTCGCCGCCGACGGTCCTCGCCCACACCATCTCTTTGACTCCGTCCGGAATTTGCCCGATTTTGGCCTTTCCCCCGCCCCATCGGAACTGTGTGCGCACATGGCCGTCCGTTCCCACCGTCACCACGCGGAATCCCCGCGGGTTCACGTCGATGCCTCCGAACCGCGGCGGCGTCGTACTGACCACCAGTATTTTCCCGTATCGAAACACCTTGTTTGAGTGCCAGTGCCCGTTAAATAAGCCCTCAACCGAATACCGCGACAGAAGCTCCAGCAACTCCTTTGCCGGCTGGTAGTGCTGGAACACGAGAATTCCCTTCCCCTTCGGCTGAAGATCCAAATCCTTCTTCAGCCACTCCGCATGGCGGTCCGGTTCCAAACAATTCAGAACGACGAAATGCTTCTGACCATAATCGAACGAATAATAACTCGGTCCGAGGAACTCCTCATAGTTTTTCGCGGGCAAGTCGTGGTTTCCCATCACGTGATAAAACGTCATTCCCGAAGCCTGCACCGCGTGCGTGTAGTTCTCGTATTCCTTTCGTTCGCCGCCCTGGTTGACCAGGTCGCCCGTGGGAATCACAAAGCGAGGTTTCTCCGGTTGGGCAGCCATCTCCCGAAGATCGTCGAGCAGCATTTTGACGCTACCCTCGTCCGTAATATGGAGGTCCGCGATATGGATGAAGGAAAAGGCTTTGCTTGCCGTTTCCGGCGCCGCGATCAGACCGAAATCACAACCCTTGCCACCCGGAGCAACCCGCCGATAGAATGCCGACGAATTCTTGTATCCGCTCGGTGTCGTGATGAAGACAAATGGACATTTCTCCGCGTCCACCTTCAGTGCAAACGACCCGTCGGAACCGCTCGCGACTAT
Source organism: uncultured Phycisphaerae bacterium (assembly GCA_964563935.1). GTDB lineage: Bacteria > Planctomycetota > Phycisphaerae > JAAYCJ01 > JAAYCJ01 > JBAZZQ01. The sequence goes on from CAZLZE010000009.1 coordinate 42,578, forward strand.
ATCCCGCCCGTCCGACACGGCCCCCCCCGCGACCCCCTTCGCACCCGCATCCCATTGTCCATTTGCGTTCGCATCCGCAAATACGCGTCCCGCCACGTCTTGAATCGAAGCGGCCTTTGCGCCACCGGAAAATATCAGAACTCCCACTAGAACCGCCAGCAGAACCAGTCGCCGTTTCATGTGTGCCTTTCTCCATAATCTCTTTTCTTGCTCCCGCGGTCCGGATTGGCGCTCTAGGCGAATCCTCCGTCACGAGCCACCGCGCTGTACCACAGCCCCGATTTCTTCACCACCCGGTCAAGCGTTCCGGGCGACGTCCGAACGATCCCGAACGTCTTGGTGTATCCTTCCGCCCACTCGAAATTGTCGTAGAGCGTCCACTGAAAATACCCGCGAATATCGATATTGGATTTCATGGCAAGATTCAGCCGGATCAAGTGCTCGCGAAGGTACATGATCCGCATTTCATCCCGCACGAAACCCTTTGAGTCCGCCTGATCGTTGTTCGCGAACCCGTTCTCCGTAATGTACAGCGGAATCGACTTGTACCGCGAGTAAATCGCCTCCAGAATTTCCAGCAAGCCCTCCGGCGCGATCGTCCAGTCGAAATCGCTCACCGGAAGGTGGGGCGTCGCCAAGACACCCGTCCCCGTAATCGGATCGAGCCCCATCGGCGTAATGTATGAGTGCGTGTAGTAGTTCACACCCAGAAAATCGATCGCATTCTGAATGATCCGCTCGTCCTCGGGCTCCGACTTGAACATCCAGCCGCGTTTCTCGAGCCGACTGACGATGGATTCCGGATATCGCCCCGTAAAGAGTGGATCGAGGAACCAATATGTGTACGCGTCGTTGAACAACTGCGCCGCCTGGACCGCTTCCGGTGATGAATCGGCTGGATGATGCAGCGACACATTGAGCGTGATTCCGATCTCCGCGTCCGGGATGATCTCCCGGCACGCCTGGACCGCCAGCCCATGCGCCACGTTTATGTGATGCGTCGCCTGTACCGCGGCTTTGTAGTCCATTTTCCCCGGTGCATGCATGCCCACCCCGTAACCAAGGTAGGCCGTGCAGAACGGTTCGTTGAATGTAATCCAGTAATCGACACGATCGCCCAAACGCTCAAAGACCGTCCGCGAATATTCCACAAACGCGTCCACCGTCTCGCGATTCGCCCAGCCGCCCTTGTCTTCCAGCGTCTGCGGCAGATCCCAGTGATACAACGTCACGAATGGCGTGATCTGTGCTTCCAGCAATCCGTCCACCAGGCGATCGTAGAAATCCAGGCCCCGATGATTCAGTGGGCCGCGCCCCTGCGGGAAGATCCGCGGCCAGGCGATACTGAAACGATACCCGCCCATATTCAGCGAGCGTATCAGTTCCACGTCTTCACGCCACCGGCGATAGTGGTCGCATGCGATATCGCCCGTCGCGCCTTGTTTCACCTTGCCCGGCGTGCGGCAGAATCGGTCCCAGATGCTCTCGCCCCGGCCATCCGCATTCCACGCCCCTTCGATCTGATAACTCGCCGTCGCCACGCCCCAGATAAAATCTTCCGGGAACGTGTATCGCAGCGGCATGTTGGGAAGCTTCTCGGGCGACAGACCCGCATGAGGAAACGCAATATCGCGGTTCAATGCATCAGCCATTAATATTCCTTCACTGGTAACAGGTAATGCTGAATATTATGTCTGCCCTATTTAACCGTCAAGAATTTTCCACGGCCGCCCGCACCGAACAAAGCAGGCACAAACTTCCAACTCTTGTGATGCTCAAGCAAGATGTTTGAGCTACTCTGAAGATTCTGGATCGTCCGGTTAAACCGGACGATGACGGAAAAGAGAGGGACAGTAGTTCCGCCCCGCCCTGCCCACCCGCCTATCTCACTATCTGCCTATGTTACCCCACCCCGTACCACTCATGGATCGCCGCCAATACTTCCTCTTCTGTCTTCCCCGCCATGAGCGCCATTTGCGCCTTTTTCCGCTGAGGATGCCTTCGACAATAATTCGCACTGAACTTCCGGAAATACGCCAGTCCCCGCCGCCGTCGATGATGTTCCAGGACCATGAGAAAGTGCCGCTTCACCATCTCGCCCTGCTCCTTCAACGTCGGGGCCGCCGGCTTGGCATGTCCGGACAGCAGTGCCCGCAGTTCCGAGAAGATCCACGGGTTTCCCACCGCGCCCCGCGCGATCGTGACTCCGTCCACTCCTGTTTCCTTCAGACGTTCCACCACCGTCTCGGCGGCGAATAAATCCCCGCTGCCTATGACTATCTTATGCGGATATCGCCGTTTCACCTCGGCCACCGTTTGCCAGTCCGCTTTGTCGCGATATTTCTGCACCACCGTCCGGCCATGCACGATCAGCGCGTCGATCCCGTCGCGGCATACGCCTTCGCATATCTGCCAGAATTTTTCCCGCGACTCCGCCGACTCGTCATAGCCGATCCGCAGTTTCACCAGCAGCGGACACTTTACCGCGTCGCGCACCCGCCGGAAAATCTCCAGCACCAGTTCCGGGTCCTTCTCCAGATGTCCGCCCCGCTCCCGACGAAGGACCTTTGGGGCTGGGCACGCGAAGTTCAGATCGAGCACATCGTATCCCCGCTCCATGATGTTCCTGGCTGCATCCGCCATGACCTGCGGGTCCTCGCCCAGAATCTGCGCCCCGATCGGATGCTCCTGGTCCGTCACGCGAAAATTCGGATGCTTCAACACGGCTGGGTTCAGCAGCGTTTTGGCGAGCATGACTCCGGTGAAGGTCAAGGGGGCCCCATGTTCTAGGGCCAGCAGGCGCATCGGCCGATCAGTATATCCGCTCAACGCAGCCTGAAAAAACGGCATGTCCAGTTCGAGACTTCCCAGTTTCAGCACAGACTCAAATCCTTTCCGCCTCTCGGACGTCCTATCCTCAATACACTCCGGGATACAGAAGCTTCACCGCCAGCGAATACACCGGCCCGACGATCCGCTCCATCAAATTCCACGCCACGACCAATCCGATAATCGCAAACACCGGCTGACGGATCATTCCTTCGTACCGGTTCGCCCCGTCCGCGCTCAGGAACATGGGGATTACTCCGCTCCCATCCAATGGCGGCACGGGAAGAAGATTGAATACAAACAGGATCAGGTTCAAACCAAAGAGAATACTCACCACCATCGCCATCGCGTGAGTCACCCCCGGACCGCCGGCCGACGTGATCTGCGAGAAATTACCGATCTTGTCCGGCGCGAAGAACACTCCCGCTGCCATGCCGATCCGAATCGCGATCCCGGCCAGAACGACTAATCCCAAATTCGCCGCCGGACCCGCCAGCGCCATCAGCGCCGCACGCTTCGGGTACTGTCTCGCCCATAGCGGATCCATCGGCGTGCTCGCCCAGCCGATCATCCACCCGCCCATGATATATGATATGATCGGCAAGACCACCATCCCGAACGGTTCGCGTTGCATGTGCGGGGCTGGATTCAGCGAAACCTGGCCGCCCCAGTACGCCGTCGGATCGCCAAGCCGCCATGCGACGTAGGCGTGCGCAGCCTCGTGCAGTACCGTCGAAAACACGAAGGCCAAATACCACGCCAATGCCAATCCTATGTCAAATCCATCCATCTTGCGTCTTTCTTCTTCTCTTCTATTTCCCGCCATCGAGATTATAATAATAGCAGTACTCAATTTCCAAAACTTCCGGCTAAAAGCCTATGCAAATCCCCCCGCGGGGTTATTGGGATAGGCTTTGATTCGGACTATGGAGGTACCTATGGATTCGCAGATGAAGCAAGCGTTTCTGGATCGCTGGAACAACTACTTCCCGGGCGCCGAGTTGCCCATCGTCTTCTACTACACCGATAATCCCGGCTCTGCCAATATCGTCGAACCGCCCTCGGAGCGCCGCTGTTTCCTCGCCGACCTGACCAAAGTCCGCAACGGCCGATCTGCTGCCTTCAGCGTCGAGTCTGTCTCCTGCTTCGGCGGCAAGAGGTACCTCGGTTTCACCGAAGGCTTCATGCCGGGTTTCGAATATTTCCTCTCCTGCGGGATTCCGGGCAAGATGGAAGGCGAGCGTTACAAGAAATCCCCTGAACTCGTCAGGCAATTGGTCGCCGACGCGCCGACGTTTCGCGCCCCTGCCAAATTCATCGTTTTTAAGCGATGGGACACCCTCGAACCCGCCGACAACCCTGACGTTGTCATTTTTTTCGCCAAGCCTGACGTGCTGGCTGGGCTGTTCACCCTGGCCAACTACGACCGCGCCGATGCCAACGGCGTCTTTACCCCCTTCGCCGCCGGGTGCAACACGATTGTCCAACATCCCTATTTGGAAAAGGCTGCTCCTAATCCTCGCTGTGTCCTGGGGATGTTCGACGTTTCCGCCCGGCCCTGCGTCCCCGCCGACACCCTTAGCTTTGCCGTACCCATGGAGAAATTCGTAAAAATGATCGACGATATGGATGAGAGTTTTCTTATTACCGGGTCCTGGGCCCGGGTCAAGAAACGGTTGGCGAAGTAGTCAACCACCGACAGATGGCGTCATAGGCCACGCGGCAGCCATCCCACGCCTCCACGACGCTCATTCGTTCATCGGGGCGATGAAACGAGCCCGAACCTGATATCCGGCTTGCGGGACCGAACGAGATACTCGGTATCTTCGCGTGGTTGATGAGCAGGAACACATCCTGCTTGATGATTGACGTGATATGGGGCTCTTGCCCGAGGCAGTTGCGGATCGAATCGCTTAGAATTCCTATCAAAGGCATATCGGGTTCCGGCTCGGTCGGCTCGAACCACAGCTCACGATATTTCAACTCGTACAGGGCCATGTCGCCCGCCAGCGCGTCGGCCACCACGCCCTCCAGCTCACGGGAAAACGCAGCTCGATCCTCACCCGGAAGCGTGTAGAAGTTCACCACCATGGACCCGGGACTCGCAGCCTTGTCCTCGTACAGCCGGATCGAGCCTTCCCGCATCATATTATCTTGAAAGAACGGACGGTCGAAGAGCGCACTTCGCAGCCGGCTGAACTCCGCACAGGCGGATTTCAGGCGTTCCGCGTGCTTCGATGCTGTCCCGGGGTCAATGGTCCGCCTGGGATGCAGGTTGAGATTCGACCCGCCGAGGCAGCCCGTCAGGATCTTCATCTGGTATCCGTCCAGATACAAAGCGCACTCGGCTTGGATGCCTGCCAGCATCAGCAGCAGCATGCCATTACCCACCCCCGATTCCTCATCGACCGTCGACGCGAAGATAACCCGCTTTTTCAACGGTCGACCGGACTCCCGCAAGGCCTGCAGGATCGTCAGCATGGCGGCAGTGCCCCACTTGTCGTCGGAAACACCCAAGCCACAGATCTCGCCGTCGCGAATTTCGCCCAGGAAGGGATCGAACGTCCATCGCTCTGGTTTGATCACAGGAACGGTATCGCTGTGGGCCATCACCAACAGCGCCGGCGCGTTCTCCGGGCCGATCTCCCCAATAACGGTTGGGCGGTTCTTGTAGTTCCGGTCCGGACCATAGCACAGCGGATGGGTGAGGAATCCGGAAACATCGGTGGGATCGAACGTGCGAACCCGCGCCCCTGCCGTCCGCATCCGCTCAGCCACGAGCGACTGCAACGGGCCCTCCTGACCGCCCTGAGCATCGCTGATACTCGGAATACGAATGAATCGGCAAATATCATTGATGTACTGATCCCTGTATCGCTCATCCAGCATGGCCATTATCCTCTACTTTTATCAATAGTGCTTTAGAATACTATCTGATGTCCATTACAGAATCTGCCAAGGTCTGTGGCAAGCATTTTTGTCCGTTTATAGGACTTTATTTGCATAATCTTTCGCAACTTCCGCTTAAGGATGCTTTTGCGCTTGACAACAGGCCCGAATGGCGTGAAAATGCCGCCATCATGACAGAAATCGATCACCGCCAAGACAAATTGCTTTCATTTCTATCAGGAAAGGGCTTTGCGAGCCTCCAGGAGATGACAGATTTCCTTCAGGTTTCCGAATCTACGATCCGGCGGGATCTTGACGCCTTGGAGGAGCGGGGCGTGGCGCGACGGACTCGCGGCGGAGCCGTTTTTTTGGCAGAGGCACCCCAGGAATTGGCATTCGCGTATCGTCACGCCAGTTCTCTGGTAGAAAAGCAGGCGATCGCCCGTCTGGCGTCGGAACTGATTGAAGACGGCGAAACGGTCATCCTCGACGGCGGGACGACGACGTATGAATTGGCCAAGCTTCTGGTAGGCCGGCCGCTGCAGATTGTCACCAACTCCGTTCCTATTGCCAGTTTGTTCGCCAGCCGGCTGGAGTCCGAACTGATCATGCTCGGCGGGTATCTTTATCCTCGCACGGGCGACGCGGTCGGACAGATGACGATCCAAGCCCTTGGCCAAATCCATGCCAACAAGGCATTCGTCGGCGTGGACGGAGTGACAAGCGACGGATTCTTCAATTTCAATATGTCACTGGTCGAGGTGAAACGGCAGGTATTGAAGTGTGCCGACCAGAAGATCATTTTGGCCGATTCGAGCAAATTTGGACGGCGAGCGCTTTCGCAGTTGGCGAGGCTGAATGAAGTCGGCATGGTCATCTCCGATAGCGCGCTCGACGAGCAATTTCGCGGGATGATTCTTGAACATGGCCTGACGCTGAAGATCGCGGAGCTCAAGCCGGCAGAGAGTAACGGAGTCGCCCGATGATCGCAGCCACGGAACTGAATCGAGCATCGATCGAGCAAATCGTCCGCGAGGCGGTTCGCGAGTTCGTGCCCGCGTCCGGGGCGGGTCTGCCGCTTATTCGGAAGGTGGAGCTTCTTCGTCCCGGCCGGGAGGAATCCGCATCCGACCTCAAACTGGTCGTCAACATTTCCGCAAGGCACATTCATTTGTCGCAGGCGGATCTGGAGCGGTTGTTTGGACCAGGTGCCTCACTCGAAGTTGAGCGTCCGCTGTATCAGGAAGGCGAATTCGCAGCCCGGCAGTCGCTGAGCGTGATCGGTCCCCGCCAGCGGATGATCCCGAATGTTCGGGTCTTGGGGCCCGTTCGCAGCGCCACGCAAGTGGAGCTGGCTTTTACCGACGGAATCAGCCTCGGGATCGATCTTCCCGTCCGAATCAGCGGAGACCATCGCGACACGCCCGGATGCTGGCTCATGGGTCCCAAGGGCGTGATCGAACTGGCGCAGGGCGTGATTCGGGCCAAGCGGCATATTCACATGAGCCCGGTGGACGCCGAATCGTACGGCGTGAAAAACGGCGATGAGATGAAATTGAAAATCTACAGCGATTGCCCGATTGTCCTGGAAGGTCTGAGGGTGCGAATCGGCGAGCGGATGAAGCTCGAAGTTCACCTGGACACCGACGAGGGAAACGCGGGGAATCTTGGTAACGCACAGAAAGTGGAGTTGTTTAGATAAGGAGCCGTCACATGGCAAGTATTGAAGCGTTGGGAATGATTGAGACACGCGGTCTGGTCGCTCAGATCGAGGCATCGGACGCGATGCTCAAAGCCGCCAATGTCCGACTGGTCGGGTATCTGCCCGTGGGATCGGGCCTGGTAAGTTCGTTCATCAAGGGCGACGTGGCTGCGGTGAAGTCGGCGATCGACGCCGGGGCGGCGGCAGCCGCGAAGGTTGGGGAAGTGTTGTCGGTACATGTGATACCGCGACCTCACGACGATTTGAAGTATATGGTTCCGGCGGAGAAGAAGTAATAGACGTCATCGCGAGGCCCCGTCGGGGCCGTGGCGATCTGGCGTTCGAATACCAGATTGCCACGTCGCTTCGCTCCTCGCAATGACATGACAGATAGGAATGCACAATGTGTGGAGATAATCAATGAACGAAGCATTGGGAATGGTTGAGACACGCGGGTATACCGGACTGGTTGAGGCGTCGGACGCCATGTGTAAGGCGGCGAACGTGACGCTGATCACGATGGTCTCGATCGGCGGCGGGTACGTAACGACGCTGGTGAAGGGTGACGTCGGATCGGTGAAGGCGGCGGTGTCGGCTGGGGCTGAGGCGGCGCAGCGGGTCGGCGAACTGATTGCCTCGCATGTGATCCCGCGCCCGCACGACGGATTGTCCGGAGTCTACTTCTAACCGAGGTACAACATGAAGATTCTCATTGCCAACATTGGGAGCACATCCTTCAAGTACAAGCTCTTCGACATGCCGGAAGAGAAAGTGATTGCCCGCGGCGGAATCGAGCGGATCGGCAAGGACGACGCCAAAGGCTGGGCACAGATCGGCGAGAACCGTCTGGAGGTGTCCCAGCCGATCATGAACCACGGCGAGGCGATCGAGATCGCGCTGCGACAGCTTACGGACGCGGAAAAGGGAGTGCTCGGGTCCACAGATGAGTTGAACGCGATTGGATTCAAGGCCGTCCATGCTCATAATGTTTCGGGTGTGCAGATCGTGGACGACGCGGTGCTGGACGCCATGGAAACCTATCGCGCCGCCCTTCCGGCACACAATCCGCCGTATATCGCGGCGATGCGAATGTTCAAGCAGGTGTTGCCCGATGTGCCGCAGGTGGCTGCGTTCGAGACAGCGTTCCACCAGACGATTCCGTTGGCGCGACAGCTTTACGCCGTGCCGTACGAGTGGTATGAGCAGTACGGCATTCGACGGTATGGGTTTCACGGCGCGTCGCACCGGTATATCGCGACGCGGACGGGCGACCTTTTCGGCCGGCGAGATCTTCGCGTGATCAGTTGCCACCTGGGCGGAAGTTCGAGCATTTGCGCCATCAAGAACGGTAAATCGGTGGCCACGAGCATGGGATTTACGACGCAGTCGGGACTGCCGCAATCCAATCGCATGGGTGATCTGGATGCGTCGGTGTACCTTGTCCTCTGCGAAAAGTTGGGGCGGCCCTTTGACGACCTTATGGCCCAGGCATCTCGCGAGGGCGGACTTCTGGGTATCAGCGGCGTATCGAATGACGTTCGCGATATCGAGGAGGCCATTGGCCAGGGCAATTCGCGGGCGAAGCTGGCGTTGGAATCGTTTGTCGAAGGTATCCGCCACTACCTTGGGGCGTACTATCTCACTCTCGGCGGGTTGGATCTGCTGGTGTTCACGGGCGGGATCGGCGAGAACAGCGCGAGTGTGCGCGAGATGGTGTGCGCGGACCTGGATTTTATGGGTATCAAGCTGGATCAGCAGGTGAATCGTCAGACGCGGGGTACGGAACGGCCGATCCATCGATCGGGAAGCCCGGTGCAGATTTGGACGATTCCCACGAATGAAGAGTTGATCGTGGCGAGGCAGTCGTATGAGAAATTGACGCAGTCGAAGACAGAAGCGCCGATGGAGGCGGATGGACAGGGATAAGAGAAGATGGTGGGCGCGGACCACCCTACGAAGAGAAGAAGGACATAATTTGGAGGTTATTCCAATGGCGATTAAAGAGGCGATCGGATTGATTGAGACGAAGGGTATGGTCCCGCTGGTTGAGGCGACGGACGCAGCCCTGAAGGCGGCCCACGTGGAATTTGCCGGTTGGCAGCGTGTGGGATCGGGTTATGTGACGGTGGTGGTGACGGGCGACGTGGCGGCGGTGAAGGCGGCGGTGGAAGCAGGCGCTGCAGCCGCTCAGAAGATCGGGGAATTGGTCAGCACGGACATTATCGCCCGGCCGCACGGCGAACTTCCCACAGTTCTGCCGAAAATCCAGATGATGAAGGAGTAATGTCATGTTCATCGCCCAGGTGCGAGGAAATGTCGTGGCGACACAGAAGGTCGGAACCATCGACGGGCGCAAGCTCCTTCTGGTCGAACCATTCGTGATCGAGGAGACCCCGAAACCGAAGCTCAAAGGCACGGGTCGGGCACTGGTGGCCATCGACACGGTGGGCGCTGGGGACGGCGAGTACGTGCTGCTCACGCAGGGATCCAGCGCACGCCAGACGGATGTTACGCAGGATATGCCGGTCGACGCCGTGATCATCGGAATCGTCGACAAGGTGAATCTGGCGGGCGACGTGATTTATCTGAAGTGATCAGCAGTAGCCAGTAGCCAGAATCCAGTGGCCAGCAGAGAAGACGAAAGATGCAGTCATGAAGATCGACTCACAACTTGTGGAGAATGTGGTTTCCGAGGTGCTTCGGCGTCTGGGTGAGGCGCCGCCGGTTGCGAGCACGCTTGCGCCGGCGCTGGGACGAGATGGGCTGTTTTCGAGCGTGAACGACGCCGTGACGGCCGCCGCGGAGGCGCAGAAGAAATTCGCGGCCAAGACGCTTGAGGATCGCAAAAAAGCGGTGGACTGCATTCGCCGCGTCCTTCGTGATCAGGCCCGTGAGTTCGCACGTATCGAGTTGGAAGAGACGAAGATCGGCCGGCTGGATCATAAGCTGGAGAAGCTTTATATCGTGGCCGACCGCACGCGGGGAGTAGAGGCGCTGGCCTCGGAAGTCTGGTCGGGCGATCATGGATTGACCGTCGTTGAACATGCCCCGTGGGGCGTTATCGGAATTGTCACCCCGGTAACTCACTCGATTCCCACAGTCGGGTCAAACGCCATTCAGATTCTCGCGGCTGGGAATTCATTGGTCTGCAATCCGCACCCGACGGGGGCAAAATCGGCCTGTTATGCCGCTCAACTTTTCAACCGAGCGATTCGCGAGGCTATCGGAATCGATAATCTTATCTGCCTGATCGAAAAGCCGACGATCGAGTCGGCCAACGAGATATTCTTCCACCCCGCGATCCGCTTCCTGTTGATCACGGGAGGACCGGCGGTGGTCAGGGCGGCCATGAAGGCGCCCAAGCGGGTCGTGTGCGCCGGACCGGGCAACCCGCCTGTGGTCGTCGACGAGACGGCCGATATCGACCGGGCGGCGAGATGCATTATCACCGGCGCGTCGTTCGACAATAATCTCCTGTGCTTCGCGGAGAAGGAAGTTTTCGCCGTGGACGCCATCTACGACAAGCTGAAAGCGGCCATGATCCGGCATGGGGCATACGAACTGAAGCCCGACCAGATTGCGGCGCTGGCGAAGGCGGCGTTTGTTACAGAATCGAACGGACATCGCGTCGTGAACAAATCGCTGGTGGGCAAGAGCCCGCAGGTGCTGGCCGACCAGATCGGCGTGAAGCTGCCGCCCAACGTGGAGCTTCTCTTTGGCGATTGCCCGGGCACATGCCCCTTCGTGGAGCACGAGCAGATGATGCCGTTTATTCCGTTCGTCCGCTGCCGCGACGTGGATGAGGCGATCGCGCTGGCGCTCAAGGCGGAAGGCGGAAACGGTCACACAGCCGTCATTCACAGCAAAAATGTCGACAATATGACAAAAATGGGCAAGACGCTGAACACGACGCTCTTTATCAAGAACGGACCTTCCACCGCAGGCGTGGGGATCGGCGGTGAAGGCACGAATTCCTTCAGCATCGCCACACCGACGGGCGACGGACCAACCAGCCCGCTCACATTCACACGCGTTCGACGATGTGTCATGGTCGACAATTTGAGGATCGTCTGATGCAACTGGCAAGAATTGAAGGAAAAGCCGTCTCGACGATCAAGCATCCGTCGCTCAAAGGTTGGCGATTACTGATCGCCCAGCCGTTGGATCTGAACCGCAAGCCGGACAGCTATCCCATGCTCGTCATCGACTCGCTCGGAGCCAACGCGGGCGACCTGGTGATGCTCTCCACGGACGGCAAGGGCGCAAGAAAACTGGTGGGCGATCCGGCCTCGCCGGCCCGATACACGGTCATCGGAATCGTCGACGAAGGCGTGGACGCTCTGACGCCGAAGAGGAATCGTAAAGCTTGACTATGGACAAGGAACTTATTCGACAGATCGTTCGTGAGGTGCTTGCGGAGATGATGAGCCGCCAGCCGGCGCCTGTGCGCCCTCGGCCGACATCCGACGAGCCGAAACCTATGTTTCGTCGCGTCATCACGGAATCTGACCTTAAGCAACTGGCGAGTTCCGGCCAGAAGATTGTCGAGTTGCCTCAAGACGCCATTTTGACGCCGCTGGCGAAGGACTTTATTTTCGAGAAGAAGCTGACTGTCCGCTGGACAGGGTCGAAGAAGGAAACATAAATGCGAATTGCCATGGTCATCGGACAAATTGTGCTCAAGCGGACATATCCGACCCTTACGCGCGGACGATTTCTCATTACGCGCCCACTGGAGCGAGAACACCTGCTTGAACGTACCGTTCCCACCGGTGGGGAGACGGCGATCGTCTTCGACGAGCTTTCCGCCCGGGACGGGTGTCTGATCGCCTTCACCGAGTCCGGCTGCGCGCCGGCACCCTTCGGAAAAGAGAAGGCTCCGATCGACGCCTACAATAGTTGCATTCTGGATGATTACATAATGACATACAAGGACCCCGTGTCATGATCAGTGAGTTCCAACTTCGTCAACAAATATGCGATATCGGCCATCGAATATGGCTTAGAGGTTACTGTTCCGGAAACGAGGGCAACATCTCCGTCCGCATCGGCAAAAATTCGGTTCTCTGCACGCCCACCATGATCTCCAAGGGCTTCATGAAGCCCGGCGATTTGTGCAAGGTGGACATGAGCGGCAAGCAGATCGAGGGCAATCGCCGGCGCACGAGCGAGATTCTCCTGCACCTCGAGATCTACAAAGCCAGAGAGGATATCAAGGCGATCATCCACTGCCATCCGCCCCACCTGACGGCCTTCGCCATCGCACGGCGTGAGATTCCGCTGTGCATCATCCCGGAGATGGAAATCATGGTCGGACATGTCCCGATCGCCGAATACGCCACGCCCGGGACAGACGAACTGGCGAAATCAATCCTCGAGCACGTGGATAAATCCAACACCGTCCTGCTGGCCAATCACGGCGTGGTTTGCTGGTCGAAGGAACTGGAGATGGCGCTATTCAACCTCGAAGTGGCCGACTCCTACTGTCGCACCCTGCTGCTGGCGGCGCAGTTGGGCGGAGCTACGCAAATTCCCGAGCATCAGGTGAAGGACCTGCTCAAGATCAAGCAGGCGATGGGGATCACCGACGACCCGCGTCTGAAGCTCCAGAACTGCGACATGTGCTCGAACGACCAGATCGGGCGAGGAATCGTCTGCTCCGAAGGCGGCCGGCCTGAAACGAACGTTCCGCCGGAACAGTTGGAGGCGCTCATTCAGAAAATTACCGACCAGGTGATGAAGACTCTGGCGGGCAAGTCTCAGCACTGAACGACCTGAAGACGGCCGGTCCCCTAGCCGCAGGAAAGGAGTAGCACAGTGGCTCAGAACTTTTCAAAACATCAGCAGAATATCATAAAGAATTATTACCAGAACTTCGACGCGATCATGATGCAGAAGCTCCAGGAACTCGTCTCTGACCTGTACCTGGCGGATACGGATAAGAAGAAGACGCAGCTGTGGGAACGCGTGCACAAGGCGATGATCAATTTGAAAGTTCCTAATGACGTTATCGTTCGAATCATGCAGTCGCGAAGCGTGGAACTCCTGGCCAAGCAGATTCAGGCATGGCTTAATCCTCCCGGCAGAAAATAGCGTGCACTCGGCCGGAGCGTTCTTTCATTTCTTCTCGCAAACGTGCCAACCCTGGAGTTGTGCCCCTTTCCTTTGCGTCCATATCCGATTACAATGAGCCGCGGAATATCAGAAGGATTCTATGCGGTTATCGGTCACAACACTTTGGGTTGATCTGAAGCTTCGCCTGATCGTCACGGGTCTGATCCTGGCTGTTGGATTTTATGGCGGTTTGATTCATAAGGTTCTCACGCAAGCATTCTGGCCGGGCACGGAAGCTCTGGCCGGACTCATCTTCTTTCTCGGATTGGGAGTCCTCCTGGGGCTCCACCTGCCCCGAATCGGCAAACGGTCGATTCCAAGGCTCAAACCCGGCCTGCTCAATACCGAAACCAACCCCGTCGCATTTGCGGGCCTCATGTTCACACTCTTGGCCGCTATCGTCCTGATCACCATCCTTTTGGGCTCGCTGATCACTCGCGCCCTGGCCTCCGGCGCCCCCGTCTTGCCTGAGCGATTCGTGCTCAACCATTTCTCGTGGCGTCTGATCGCCTTTCTGATCCCCCTGCTGCCTGCCGGCTTGGTCGGGATCATCTTCGGATTTATACTGATCCTTGCCTTCACCATCTTCATCTACCGCGATTGCCCGAACCACCTGCGATCGGAACAGCCGGAGGTGCAGTCGGTAATATCCTCCCTCCTCATTCTCATCTTCCTCGGATTTGGAATCACCTGGCCGGTGGGATTCTACCTGGCGGAAATCTTCCTCGACCGCTGGTTCATCCTCGTTCTCGTTCCCATGATCGCTTGCCTGGCCACCATGCTTGTGTCGCTGATGGAGACCGCCGGTGAAGCCTACTACCTGAAACAGATCTGGTCGCGGGCAAACATCTTGTACACGTCCTTCCCCGAAGTGGCCGGGCGTGCAAGCCTCTGGGCGTCGCTGAGCATTTGCCTTCTTGGCGGGCTTATGGTCTGGAACACCGTGCATTGGACATACGCCATCTCCAACTGGTTCGGCGCCGATCCTATCGGTCCCGATCAGGCCATTGGAATCATCATCCCCGCCGTCATCGCGGCGACAATCGGGATTCGAATTGGTTTTCACGTCGCGGCGAGAAAAGCGAGAGGAACGTCCGTCGTCGATCTCCAGGGCTCGGCGTTGTCGATTCTGGGCCTGTGCGTCATCCTCGCCTCGGTGATCGTCAATCATGTTTTGAAGGCAGGGTATATCGTGACCCTCTACCCGCAGATCGTCATCCCGCTGGTGCTGATTGGTCTGGCATTTCTGTGGGGAGGAACGTTCGGTGTGATTGTCCCCGCCCTGGCGATGGGACGCCCAAGCCGCTTCGACGTATGGATTGAGATCATCAGCAAAACAACTCTCGGGGCGATGGCGGCGGGAATATTGTCTTTTGTCTGGCAGCACTGGGGAGCGGGTAATCTCCTCGCGATCGCCCTCGGATCGCTGCTGGCGATCGCCTTCGGCGGAACGATCATCATCTACAACGAACCGCGTCCCAGCCCCGCCCGGCGGAAGGGAAAATCGGTCAAAGCTGCCCATTTCACCACGATTGGAATTCTCTACCTGAGCCTGATTTTCATCACCATCATCGTCCCGCATCTGAAGTACTCCTGGCTGATACCCACGCTGGCCCGTGATTTGACTATCAACGAAGGTCGGGCGGGAGTGGCGTTCTTCAACGCCGATGATCCTATCGAACTTGCCTGGGCCAACCGTGTCTGCTTCCCCGAACGCATCAACCCCGCGCTTCGAACCCAAAACCGATCCATCCTTCGGCAGATCATCAGGACATCGGCCGAAGAAAAGGGCGCGTCCGTTCGCGTTCTCCTGACCTGCATGCCTTTCATGCCTGATGGCGTATTTTCCGCCCTGCCCGTCCAACAACTCGACCAGTTCGACATCGACCGTTCCTTGCGTGCCCTGGAATTCAAGCACCTCAATATCGATCCCAACACGTCCACGAGAGATTGGCTCGATCTATCCTGTTGCCAGCGGCCCTATGACGTTGTTATCGCGATGATTCCAACCCCCTGGCCAAGGGGACAGACCTGGCCGAACGCGTCGTTCTTCCTGCGGCGGCTCTGCGCTCTGGCCCGAAGTCCGCGAGGAGTCTGGCTCATCTCACTGACATCCGACGATCCTGGCCGAAGCGGCACGAACACCCGATTCGAACTGATCCACAACCTAATGGGCAACCTGACTGCCTCGGAGCTTCAATCGCAGTATCTCGATGGCGTAAATGGGATCCGCTGGTATGTCTGCTCGCCGTCGTCCTCCGTCCACCGGCTCACAAATCTTAATGAGACAGGTTATTAGGAGACCCTCATGCCACGAGGTGAACCTTTGATCCGACAATGGAATGTGCTCAAGGCGATCCAGAACCATCGGTTCGGAATCAGTACCGATGAGTTGGCGGAGCGTGTTGAGTACAGCAAACGCCAGGTTCTGCGGGATATTAACGTTCTTCAGCAGGTCGGGTTCCCCATCGGGTACGAGATTCGCGACGGCGGTCGAAAGTTCTGGAAGCTTTCTGCCAATTTCATCGAAAAAGAGGGCCTGATCCTCTCCATGACCGAAATGCTGAGCTTATTTTTGAGCCAGCAGCTCCTGGCCCCGCTGGGCGGGACGGAACTGGGCAGCGGCTTGGCGTCCGCGTTGGACAAGATTAAATCGCTCCTGCCGCGAAAAGCCCTGGACTACTTCGGCAGTCTGGACGACAAGCTGCTGGTCAAGAGCGCCGGGTTCCACGATTATTCGCCTCAGCACAAGGAAATCCGCCTGCTGAACCAGGCCATCATGGAAACCCGGGTGATCCTCGTCCGTTACCAATCGCCGGCCAAGGCCGAACCGGAGGCCAATAAGTTTCACCCGTACGGCATGGTCTTTCTCAGCGGCAATCTCTACTGTATAGGCCATTTGGAGAGCTGCGGCGAGATACGCACGCTCAAGGTCAACCGCATCCTCGGCGTGGAATTAACGAGCCGGACATTTGAAATGCCGGAGGATTTTTCGCTCCAGAAATACACGCGGGGCAGCTTTGGGATCATCTCCTCCGGGCGATACCAGTTCGTTTGCGTCAAGCTCACCGGGTGGGCAGCCACAAATATCCAGGAAAACCAGTGGCACTGGACGCAGAAGATCATCGAGGAGAAGAAGGGAACGGTCGTCGTCCAGTTTGAGTTGAATGATTTCACGGAGTTCAAGCGATGGATCCTCGGCTTCGGACGCTGCGCGGTGGTCCTGGAGCCCCAGGAGTTGGCGAAAGAGATCTTTGAGGAACTGTCGGCCGCGAGATCGGAATATGAAAAGCCAACGCCACGAAAGGCAGCCACATAGAGGGCGTTCTCGGCCAAGCCTCCTTTCATTGACTGGGGGGCGGTCTGACCACACCTGTCAGGGCTATCCCGCAGAATTCATGGGAACAACGGAGTAATCGATGAGTAAGGAGACTGGCCATGAAGAGTGCGGAAGTGAGTGCGGAGATGAAGGAAGAACTGACGGCCCTGGTTCCGGCGGAACGTGTCACCGGGGTCCGATTGGGAGATGGTTTTCTGGTGATCTACTTCGACTCGAATCGAAAGTCGGACGGCGTCAACCGACTGGGTGCCCCCCCGCTGCCATGGTCCGCCGGACCCGCCGGCCGAATCGTCGATACCTTCGCCTGAAAAAAGTATAACGTGCCTGC
>CAZLZE010000010.1:0-58898 GCA_964563935.1 uncultured Phycisphaerae bacterium
GGAAGTCTCCCCCGGCCTGCTCCCCGGAATTCGGTGGTGTCCCCGGAATTCGATAGGCATGGTTCGTGGGGCGTACGGCACAACTGCTGCGCAGGGTACTGATTTCTGTCACACTTGGCCATCTCCGTTATACAGTAACCGTGTCGCCTCACGAACCACCCTTAGGTCGGGCAATCGGACACGGACCCTGCGAGACAGCAGACCTTGCTTCTGCTCGTCCCTGAGGTACAATGAGTTCAGGGCTCTCACCGGGAAAAGGTATATAGCGTGTGGGCGGAATTGGAGACAAAACGTAGATGAGATCACCCAGAATGACTGAACTTTTGTGGACCGGTTTGTCATGGATAGCCCTGGGCGGAACGTTGGCATCTATGGCAAACGCAGCCCCGCCTGCCAATCTTGAGAAGCATATAGGAGAGGACGGTTATGTAATAACAAAGGAAGCAGGATTCACTCCTTTAGGCGTTGATGCCCGATACTACCGATTCATTAGGAGAAATCCTCCACTTGGGCACCGTGCGAAGGCAATCTTGGGCAAATACAGCCCGCTTCCAGGCCGATGGGATTACGATCTGGCCAAGGCCTGCGTCCAAGTAGTCAGAGCCGTGCCTCTAGATGAAAGAAGCAGCCAGAATGCCCTTATACACGCGTTGATGGCTTTTGGTCCCGAACACCCTGTGTCAGTAGGGGGCCGGGGGGCTGTTGGAGTCCTTCCCTTCCTCCAGAGATATTACGGGTACCTGCCGCCCGATGTGCGGCCATGGGCTCCCAAGTGGATACTGAAGGTCGGTGACTACTATGTAATGCCTCCGGGCGAATTGTCGCGGGTTCTCAGCGATCATCTCGGACAACTATTCTACGCGACGGCTCTATGGAATGTTCCCCTCACAACACCGTTCCAGACAAAAGACGGCACAATGGTTCCCTTGGGTGACATATTCCGAGGGGAGTTGGCCTTTTCAGGGCCAGGTCTTCGGATAGCAACTTGGCAGGCTGTGGCTGTGGCTCGGTATTGGCCGTTGCGGCGGTGGACGAATGTATACGGACAAGCCATTGATGGTGTTGATTATGTCGAGGATACACTCGTTACAGAATCTGCGGCATGCGGTCACACGCACTCGTACATCTCTGCCGCGTATGCAATCCCTCTGTATCTGCACGCGAATTACGATGAAGCTGATAGAGAGTCTAGCAGATTAAGGTGGCATAAGAAGATGATACCGCACATAGACATGGTTAAGAGGACCCTGTGTCGTGATGGTTCGGTGTCTCCTGAGTGGTACCTTGGCAAGTCCAGACACCCAGTCACCTCACAGGGAGTCACGGACCTTAACGGACATGTTCTGGAGTGGATATCTCAGTATTTGGGCGCAAAAGAATTATCAGAGCCATGGGCTAGATCCATCGCTGGCAAGTTGTGCAACACTGTGTTGCGAACACTCGGAAAAGGAGATGCAGACGGAAGGCTATTGCTTGAGTATGAGTCGCTGTGTCATGCGTCTGTGGGCCTAGAACGATACATTCAGAAGACCTCAGTTGACCAAGAAAGGAACGTGAAATGAAGAACTTGAAATGGAGACAGTGTCTGAGGATCGCATGGCCTGCATGGGTCATGCTCTGTATCTGTATCCCGACACAAGTAGGAATTGCCGAGACACCTACTATCGAGCAGCTTATTGAGGCGTCTAAACGGCGTGAAGCTCTTTTTGACGGTTGTGATGTCTCGTTCAGGTCGAACATTGTTAATCCCGGTGAAACCAAGCCGCTCTTCAAACAAACATGCCGGTGGATACAATCTGGTGGAAGGCTTCATGTGAACTGGGAGACGGTGGCAGATATCGATGGTAGAGAGGACGCTGACTCCTATAAGCTTGCATACGATGGCGATGTTGCCCGTGTCTTTCGGGAACAGCATCGGGACGGAAGGATCTTGCGTGACGTCAATCAGGAGTTGTCAAGGACAGGCTACATCGGTCCGGACTCGATGTGTGTCATAGTTCCTGAAAGCGGAAGGAAGCAAGTGAGTGAATTCATCAGAGAGGGATCTTTCACCTCACCTGGTTCGATGCAAAAGATAAATCGCAACGTACGAATAGTAGGGGAAGACGTGGTCGAAGGCAACCCGGCCGTGACGGTCGACGTTATCTTGTCGCCTGCCGCAGCGTCGGATAGGCGAGAGGTCTACCGGCTATTCCTGCTCAGGCGATATGATTGGGCTCTCGGGCGGGTAGATCATCTGATTGTCAAGAATGGCAATGAGGAGAAAGTAATTACGAAGATGTATATGACTGACTTTAAGAAGTACAAGGAGGGGCTTTGGCTTCCACAGAAGGCGCGGTACGAAATCTACCAGCAGACGGAAACCGTTAAGCAGACTTGGTGGTTTTCAGTTGAGGCAATATCGTGGCCTGAGAAGTTCGACGACAAACTTTTTCGGATGGAGTTTCCTGCCGGGACCAGTATCGTAGACAACATTCTTGGAATTAGCTACAGGTCTGGCGAGATGGAGAGTGATGCCAGAGTTTTTGAGCAACCTGCTAAAGAAGGGGGAGGTGGAGAACCCATGTCGGACTTCGGTTCGGAACGAAAATCTGACGCAGGCAAGGATAAAGGCGATCCCGATGCCCATACGTTGTCACAAGAACAGAGCCAAATCACAGCATCGCAAATGGTTCAGCCATTGGCCAAATCAGGTGAGGGGGATTTCAGCGGACGGAGAGCATTGTGGTTTGGACTTATCTTGGTTTGCGTGTTGATATCAGGCATAGCCGTATTGGTTAGGCGAGCGAAACGGATGAATTCGAAATCTGGTTCGACCTAGAGGTATAACCGAAAGTGGTGGATTGAGAATTGAAGAAAGCGGCGTATCCTTGGTGTTTTGATAAAGATTTGTGAACACCGTTTCTTACACAAGAAGGGATACGCCATGGACCAGAATACCAGCAACGAGAAGTGGATTTGACAATCGGTTCTCGGGATGTCTTGACGGAAATTTTGCGGCAAGGGGCTCAGCGGATGCTCCAGGAGGCGATTGACGCGGAAGTGAGCGAGTATGTGGCTCGCCATGCCCCGGCCACGGAGTGTTTGAACAAGGATCGCGACGTGCTGTTGACGTTCTATGATTTTCCGGCCGAGCAATGGATGCATTTGCGAACGACCAATCCGATCGAGTCGACCTTCGCCACGGTGCGGCTGCGGACGAACAAGACCAAGGGTTGCGGCAGCCGTTTGGCCTGTCTGACGATGGTCTTCAAATTGGCCCGCTGTGCCGAAAGTCATTGGCGAGGCCTCAACGGCAGCGAACATTTGGAGGACGTGATTCGAGGCGTGAAATTCGTGGACGGCCTCAAGGAGATCGCCGCTTGAAACAATTCCCATCCACCGGATTTGACAATATCTCCCAGAAACAAGCATTACTCCGCAGAAGATATGACCAAGGCATGCAGAGTTCTGTAGGAATTCCACGGACCCCTTACTTAATTCCCTTACGGCTGCCTGGGCTTGGGTCCGGGTTTGAGCTTTCTTGAGGTTTCATGGAGCGGAACGGGAGTGGGGATGCCCATCGGCATCAACCGTACATCTGTGTTATTCTTGACCGCCTTCGGGGCCAATTATTTGTCGTTGATGGTCAGGACAGAATTCAATGTGCCGTAAGGGTTAACGGCCTGGGACTCGGCTTCGGGGTCGTTCCAGTAGATGCCGTCGGCGTAGAATTTATACTCATATTTTCCGGCGGAGAGTTTCTTGGTTTTTCGGAAAGAGCCATCAGGCATCGGCTGCATGACGTCGGCGCCCAGTTTCCACTTATTAAAATCGCCGACCAGATATGCTTTCTTGATTGGTGCCGAAGGGGAAAAAATGAATGTCACTCGTTCGCCTGCTTTCACGACCATGATCTGTTCTCCCTAAATTCCTCACAATGCCAAATCCGTTTGCCATTCGCCCTCCATATAAAATTTTACCACTGATTTGTACGCCATGCAACTTATTCTCGTGTCAAAAGTAGAAAATGTCACGTTAAGTTACATCGGACGAGCCTTTAGTGTAGTTGATGGTTTTTCTTGACGCTGGAAATTGATGAGGATATAGTCAAACGCTTGGAGAGCGAGGAACGCCTCATTTATCGGGAATGACGTTATGGGCGGGCAAGATTCCAACCGGACCTTCCGGACGGAGAACCGGCCTTGGCAGGATGCTTGCCTTCGTATCTTTTTGTAGAAAGGAGTGCTGCAATGTTGGGTGATCAGGGAATGAACCGTAAGTTGAGAGTGATGATTGGGGGGTTAGTTCTTTTTCTGGGTGTGTCGATGGTATCCGCGGCTCCGGCGACGGACAATATTCTGTCCGCGGTTCCCGCCGATGCCTGGGTGGCGATTGAGATCAAGGATCTGTCCAAGACCAGCAAGGCGCTGGACGACTATGCAGTGAAGCTCGGGGTCGAACAGCCGGCCATGCAGCGCAGGATTTCCCGTATGCTGGGAATCGGCGGTCAGATCGAAGCGAACAAGCCGCTCGTCGTCGTCGTGATGAATAAGCAGACGTATGGTTCGCAGCCGGTGGCAGTGATCATGTCGGTCAAGGAATATGACAACTTCGCGGCCGGCTTTAAGGCGAAGGCGACCGAGACGCCCGGACTGATGAAAGGCGAGAACGAGGAGATCGGCCAGGTCTACTTTACGAAGAAGGGGCCGTATGTCGTGATGGGGCCAACAGAAGCCATCGTCAATGCCGTGGCGAGCAGCAAGCAGGGCTTTGCGGCGGCGATGGAGGCGGGGTCTCTGAAGGTCCAGGCGGACTCCGATGTGTATGTGCGCGCGAATCTGCAGGCATTGGGCCAGTTCGTTAAGCCGCTGCTGATGGGAATTGGCGCCATGATGCAGATGGGCGCAATGGGCGGCATGGGTGGTTTGGGCGGTGAGGGAGGCGACGCGACCACGCAGGAAGGGGGCAACCTCCAGACGCAGGCGCAAATGCAGGCCCTGGGAGCCATTATCAATGCCGCCGTCGGTTTCATCGATGAATTGGGCGCCCTGGACGTGGGTCTGAAGCTCAACCCGGACGTCATTCTGGCCTCGACGATGCTGGGCTTCAGGTCCGGTCAGGAGATGGCGAATGTGCTGGCGCTGCAGAAGATGACGAGCAAGTCGCTTCTGACGGGCCTTCCGGGAAGCGGATTCACCATGGCTGCGGGTTGGCAGTGGCAGCCCAGGATGACGAAGTTTGGTGAGGCCTTGCTGCAGGCGAACCCGGGATTTACCGATCCCGCGGATATCGAGAAGTACAAGGCGATTCAGAAAGAAAGCGCGGAGATGGTGACCGGTACGGCCGTGAAGCTGGATACGCGAGCATCGGTGACTCCGGGCGAACCGATGATAGCCTTCTATGCCGTTATGGAAACCAAGGACGCCAAGAAGTATCTCGCTTTGTCACGTCAGTCGATGGAACTCCAGAGCAAGATGAAGATACAGGTCAAGCCCGGTCAGGAGGCCAAACTGCAGTTCAAGTATGAGCCCGATGTGATGAAGGTTGAGAATATCTCCGTGAACCGGTACACGGTGGACATCGGCAAACTGCTGAATATGTCCGGTGTGGGTGGTGAGGAGATGCAGCAGGTGAAGACGTTCCTGACAATGATCCTGGGCGATGCATCGGATGCGGTGAAGGTGTACGATGCGGCTGTGACCGACAAGGTGGCGATTATGGCGTTTGGCGCCGGTCCCAAGGAGTTCGAGAATTTCGTGAAGGTGGCCAAGAGCGGCGCGGCCCCGTTGAGTGTGGATCCGAAACTGATCCAGGCGGGCAAGCTGCTGGCCAAGGAACGCTTCATGGAAGGATATCTGGATGTGGGCAAGTTGATCAGTGCGGTGATGGCGGTGGTGATGGGATCGGAAGCGGGCGCGGGTCAGGAGAAACCCCAGACCCTGCCGGCGATTCAGACGCCACTGGTCGGGTTCACCGGTGTCGTTGAGGGGCCCGCGATTCGAGTGGACGCGGCAGTTCCGTTGGAAGTACTGGTTCAGGCATCGAGCCTGAAGTCGATGGTTCCGACGTCGATGCCCGCGGGCGGTGCGGAACCGAAGAATCCGGAGATTTCGCCGAAATAGGCGGTATAATTGTTCGAAACTTCCAAGCAGGTGGCGGCCCGACGGTCGCCACCTGAGTTTTAGGGAGGAAGAAGCAAGTAGTCAGAATCCCGTAGCAAGTTGAAAGAGAAGAGGGCACGGCATGCCGTGCCTCTACAGGAGAAGAAGGATTGCACGCACGAGTGCGTGGCAGCAGGAGTAGAAGTGACAAGTCTGAAATTCAGTGTTTCGCACACGGACAGCCGTACCCGGGCTCGGGTCGGTAAAGTGATCACCCCTCATGGTGAGTTCGATACCCCGGCGTTCATGCCCGTGGGGACTCGGGCGGCAGTGAAGGGGATCGTTCCGGATTTGATCCGCCAGACAGGGGCGCAGATTATTCTGTCCAATACGTATCATCTGGTGCTTCGGCCGGGAGCGGATATTGTCGAGTCGTGCGGGGGGCTGCACCGGTTCATGAATTGGTCCGGACCCATTCTGACGGACAGCGGCGGATTCCAGGTCTTTTCGCTGGCGAGCTTGCGGCAGATCGACGACGACGGTGTAACGTTCAGTTCGCACGTCGACGGTCAACTCGTCCGGTTTGACCCGGCGAGTGTGACGCGGTATCAGAACAAGCTGGGCGCGGATATCATCATGGCGTTCGATGAGTGTCCTCCGTGGCCCGTGAGCGTGGCGGACGCGAAGGTGACGGTCGATCGGACGGTGAGATGGGCGGGCATCTGCAAGAAGAGCCATCAGCGGGACGACCAGGCATTGTTCGGGATCGTGCAAGGCTCGCTTTACCCGGAACTTCGGCAGGACTGCCTGGATCGCCTGGTGGAACTCGATTTTCCCGGGTATGCCATGGGTGGTTTGTCGGTGGGGGAGGATGCGGACAAGCGCAAGGCGATTGTCGATGAGTTTGTCCCCAAGCTTCCGGCGGAGAAGCCCCGGTATTTGATGGGCGTGGGGCGTCCGATCGATATTGTGGAGAGCGTTGCAGCCGGGATCGACATGTTCGACTGCGTCCTTCCCACCCGTAATGGGCGAAACGCCTATGCGTTTACCTCGTCCGGGCCGGTCCGTCTGCGGAATGAAAAGTACAAGCTGGATTGCTCGCCAATTGACGAAAAGTGCAAATGTTACTGTTGCAATAATTTTTCTAAAGCGTATATTCGACATTTGTTTATGGTCTCGGAGATGCTCGGTCCGATCCTGGTGAGCATTCACAATATTTCTTTTTTTCAGAATTTCATGCGGGAAATTCGGCGGGCTATCTGCGAAAATACTATGTTTGACCTGCTGGAGCAGGTACGTTCGGTCTGGCTGGCCCGGACCGACAACGACGAACAGGAAGGTTCAAGTCTAAAAGGTAAGGAGATCGGGTATGATGTTCCTTGAATTACTGGCACAGACTCCGGCGCCTGCGACGCAGCCGAAGACGGAAGGTCCGTTGAGCATGTTGATCTGGTTCGGTCTGATTATCGTCATCTTCTGGTTCCTTCTCCTTCGTCCCAAGCAAAAAGAGCAAAAGCAGCGTGACCAGATGTTGCGCAGCGTGAAGAAGTACGATAAGGTGATGACCATCGGCGGGATCATTGGGACGGTGATGGAAGTTCGTGACGATGAGATCAAAATTAAAGTGGATGAAAGCACGAATACGCGCCTAACATTTACACGAAGCGCCGTTCAGCGGATTCTGAGTTCAGCCGAGCCGGACAAGAGTGAAAAGACCAGTTGACGCGCGGTTTTTTGGAAGTTGAAGTTAAGAGAATCGACGAAAGATACGAAGATTATAGAAATACAGTAATTTCATCGAGGTAGGAACAGTATGCAAGATCGGAACTTGTACTGGAAACTGGCATTGATCGCTCTGGTAACCCTTTGGGGAATCTTCGCGGTTCACCCGTTCAATGAGAAGTTGAAAGGGGGTATCGATCTGGAGGGCGGATACAGCCTGCTCTTCGAGACCGATACGACCGGACTAACCGATACGAGCAACCTTTCCACTCGAGTGATGGATCGCCTCAAACAGCGTGTGGATCCGGGCGGCGTACGAAACCTGGTATGGCGTCCGGTGGGCGATACCCGTCTTGAGATTCAGATGCCGATTCCTCCGAAGGACGTGACGGAACGCCGCAAGGCATATCAGGCTGCGGTGGAGAAGCTTCGTGCCACGAATCTGAGCATTTCCGAACTGGAGCAGGCGTTGGCCCTTCCGGCTGGTGAACGTCAGCAGCGCCTTGACCAACTCGTCCGATCCGTTCCGGCGAGAAAGGATATTTTCCCCGAAGTCGTGCAGAATTACGACGCCTGGCAGAAGGCGGTGGCGGAGAAGAAGGAATCATCCATTATCGAAGACCTGGCGGAGAAGTACGAAGGGAGCCTCGATAAGATTCTGGCGACGAACGTGGATATGGCGGGTGTCAACGAGATTGTGGAGATGCGGGCCGCGGAACGCGCGAAGGGTCTGCAAGAGCTCAACAAGAAATATCCGTCTCGTCAGGCCCTGATTGATGGGATGGTGAAGGCTTATGACAAGTGGTCGGAGAAGAAGGGTCCGCTGGACGACCCGGCCGACTTGATGCGGTTGTTGCGAGGCGCGGGCGTCCTGGAGTTCCACATTCTTCCGGCGGCGACGTCGGAGAATTCGGAGGAATTCGCCCAATACAAGAAGCGTCTGGCGGACAAGGGTCCGCGTACGCGTCCGGAAGACGAATACGCGTGGTATGAAGTTCCGAAGTCTGACTCGATTCACAGTGGAATCAAGCAACAGTGGGGCGGAAAGACATGGGTTCTGGCGTATGCCAAGGATCCAATGAAGGTGATGGATAAGTCCAAGCCGGGCTGGAAGCTTACCGAGTCCTATACGACTCAGGATCAGACGGGTCTGCCGGCTGTCGGGTTTGAATTTAACGACATCGGCGCCGGATATTTCATGGAATTGACGCGGAACAACATCGGTCAGGCCCTGGCGATTATTCTGGACGGAAAGGCGTACAGTGCGCCGGTCATCCGGTCTCAGATCGGCAGCCGCGGCGTGATCGAAGGCAAGTTCAGTAACGAAGAAGTGAGCTATCTGGTCAGCACGCTGAACGCCGGATCGCTCGATGCCCGGCTGAAGGATACGCCCATCGCCGTGAACAGCATCGGACCGAGTCTCGGTCAGGATAATACCCGGGCCGGGTTGCGGGCATCTCTGGCGGCGATGATCGTAATCGTCGTATTCATGCTGGTATATTACACCTATGCGGGGTTCATTGCGGATATCGCGCTGTTCCTGAATATTTTGCTGCTGTTGGCGATGATGGCGGCGCTGCAGGCGACGTTCACGATGGCCGGGATTGCGGGTATCATTTTGGCCATCGGTATGGCCGTCGACGCGAACGTTCTGATTTTCGAGCGTATGCGTGAGGAGAAACAGAAAGTTCAGAGTCTCCGGCTGATCATCAAGAACGGTTTCGACCGGGCCCTGCCGACAATTCTTGACTCCAACATCACGACGATCATCACTTGCGTCGTGCTCTATTACATCGCGTCGGAGGAAATCAAGGGATTTGCCCTGACCCTGGGATTGGGTCTGGTCATCAACATTTTCACCGCGGTGTTCGTGACGAAGATTATCTTCAACATACTGGCGGCGAAGAACGTGATCAAATCGCTGCCCATGCTGCATCTGTTCCCCAAGCCGAATATCGACTGGGTAAGCAAGCAGAAGTATTTCTGGGCTGTGAGCATTATCTTTGTGGTGGCGGGCGCGGTGCTCTGGCCACTTCGCGGCGCCGACAAATACGACATTGAGTTCCGCGGCGGTACGTCCGCGACGGTGGAGCTCAAAGAACCCGGGTTGTTGAAGATCGATCAGGTTCGCGATCAGGTCAAAGCGGCAGGCAAATCGCTGATCAATTCGGCCGAACCGTTCCGGAAGGCGGAACTGGTTTCCGATCCGCAGCAGCAGAATGCGTATATCCTGAAATTTGGAAGTGTCTCTCCTGCTCGAATCGACGCTGCGATCGTCTCGTATATGGAAGATCAGATTGAGAAGGGCTCGGTAGATATTCGTGATGCCGGGACCCTGGCATTCCGGGTGAAGCCGGAGTTGAAGCTGACGTTCCAGCAGGTGAGTGATCTGATTAAGAGTGTGGCGGACCGAACCCAGAAGACGGGTGAGGAACTGGCCTCGGCCCAGGTGCAAAGCGTCGGTCAGGAAGGCAAGATGTTTGAAATCGTCACCACGGCGACTTCCCAGCGTCTGGTTGTCGACGCCATTGTGGAGACGATGGGCAAGGATCTGAAGGTCGAGCAGCCAATCAATTACGATCCGGATATCAAGACTTACCCAATTACCAAGAAGCGGTTGGGCGAGAATATTGGTGACGCCAGAATACCGGGATACATTCCGGAATTTCTCGGCGGGGTCGGATTCGTGGTCGACAAGTTGGAGCCGGCAGTGACGATAAACGAGTTAAAGAATCGGATCATCGCGATGCGGTTGCAGCCGGACTTCGAAAAGCTGGCGTGGCGGAACTTCGATATTATTGGTCTGAAATCCGCCGACGGTCAAGACCTGGTGAAGACTCCGGAAGATCAGATCCGGTTTACGAAAGTGGCCATGGTGGTCACCGATCCATCGGCGTTGTACGACGAAGACCAGAACCTCTGGAAGGCCAATCTGGTCAACCCGGAGATGAAGCTTCTGCAGGAATCGCTCCTGCGGAAGGGCGAACTGCAGAAGGTAACGCAGTTCGCGGGTCAGGTGGCGGATCAGGCGAAGGTGGCGGCCATTCTGGCCATGCTGATTTCCTTTGGCGCGATCACCATGTACTTGTGGGTTCGGTTCGGAACGGTCCGGCATGGTGTTGCGGCGAATGTCGCCACGATCCACGATATTCTGGCGAGTATGGGCTTTGTTCTGGTTTCCTACTGGGTGTCGCAGACCAGCATTGGTCAGGCGCTCCTGATCCACGATTTCAAATTGAACCTGGC
Organism: uncultured Phycisphaerae bacterium; assembly: GCA_964563935.1. Taxonomy (GTDB): domain Bacteria; phylum Planctomycetota; class Phycisphaerae; order JAAYCJ01; family JAAYCJ01; genus JBAZZQ01. Next base: position 11,052 of record CAZLZE010000010.1, read on the forward strand.
ACTGGTGGCGGCGTTTCTGACCCTGGTCGGGTACTCGGTCAACGATACGATCGTCATTTTCGACCGGATCCGGGAAAATCAAGGCAAGCTCAAACAGATAACTCCGCAGATTATCAACAACTCCATCAACCAGACGTTGTCACGAACAATTTTGACGGCGTTAACCGTGTTGGTGGTGATGGTCATCATGTACATTTACGGCGGGGAAGCCGCCCGCGGGTTCTGTTATGTGATGGTCCTGGGTTCAATCTTCGGCTGTTATTCATCCATTGCCATCGCCTCGCCGATTCTGTTGGGGATGAAGCGAATATTTGGCGAAGAACAGAGTGCTTCGGTTGGTGCAGCGGATGCCAAAGCCAAGGCCGGAGTGTTGGAAACTGCTAAGCGTGGAGCGTAAAGGATGCGTACGGAAGTAAAATTCGCGATTGTGGTCGTTCTGGTGGCGGTGGTCGGCGCGGGCATGTATTTCTTCAGCCGCGGAAACGAAAAGCCGATCGAGCTGACGTCCCCGAAGCCTCTGAAGCCGGGTGTGACGTCGAGAGAGGACATGCCGCTGCCTATGGGACCTGGCGCTGGGGATGTGACGGTCAAGACCGTGGTACCGTCTCCCTCGCCGGAAGCGAAAATGGACAGTGAGGAGCCGTCGGCCGATGTCGTGGTCAAGACGGAACCTTCGCCGGCGCCGGAGAAGTCCAAACCGATGGTGACGATCGATCTGAACCCGCTGAGCAATACGGAAGTTTCCTCGGCGACGACGCGTCCCGCGACAAAGACGAAGAGCGCCCGGCATGGCAAGGCGCTGGCGGCCGCCGATCCGAACACCGCGGGCAGCGTGGTTCCGAATCAGCCGGCGATAGTGGATCTGAGCTCGCTGGCGGATGAGACGAAGCCATCGGCTAGCGCAAAGCCTGATTCGCCGTCGTTGTCGACGAGTCCGTCCGTGCACATTGTCAAACCATCGGAGACGCTGTACAGTATCGCCAGGCAATACTATGGTCGCGGTGAGATGTGGACCGTGATTGCCCGGGCCAACAAAGAACTGCACCCGAGCAAACTTTACACGGGAATGAAGCTAACCATTCCTGCGGGTGACAAGGCCACCGCTCAGTTCGATGGAGTGGATACGAAGGCCGAGAAGAACGCCAAAGAGGCCAAGGATGCCAAGGCTCAAACGGAGCAGCTTCCGAAGAACATCGACAAGAGCAAGCTCAAGACGTACAAGGTGAAGGCTGGCGATTCGTTCTACACGATCGCGAAGGATAATCTCGGTACGGGGGCGCGGTGGAAGGAAGTGTTCGAACTGAACAAGGGTAAGGTCGGCAAGCCGGAGAACATTCGGGTTGGACAGACGATCTATCTTCCGGCCAAGTAAGTCGTCGTGTAGAATTTGACAAGTCATCGTTGGGTGGCATGGGCGGGTCGACTGTCCATGCCTTTACCCGTTTTTGGCAGGGGGACGTATCATGGCGAAGATATTGATCGGGACATCCGGGTGGAGTTATGACGACTGGAAGGATGTGGTGTATCCGCCCGACGCGGGCAGCCGGTTCGATCGTCTGGTCTACCTGTCGGAACTGTGCGATACGATCGAGGTCAACAGCAGTTTCTACCATATTCCGAATCGCCAGACGGTCGCGAGCTGGCTTTCGCGTGTGACCAAACTCAAAGATTTTCAGTTCACAGCCAAGCTGTACCAGGGGTTGACGCATCAGCGGGACGAGCGGACGTTCCAGGCGTTGATCGATGAGTATCTTCGGGCGTTCGAGCCCATGTTCTCGTCTGGGAGGCTCGGAGCCGTTCTGCTGCAGTTTCCGTGGTCGTTCAAATACGGTCAGGAGAGCATGGTGTGGCTTGAACGTCTTGCCAAGGCGCTTGGCCCGATGCCCCTGGCCGTGGAAGTGCGCCACACGAGTTGGCTGAATGAGGAGTATTACGATTTCCTGCGGTCGACGAAGATCGCGTTCTGTAACATCGATCAGCCGCGTCTGGCGTCGAATATTCCGCCCACGGATATTGTCACGGCCCCGCTTTCCTACGTGCGGTTCCACGGGCGAAACGCGGAGAACTGGTTCAAAGAGAACGAAGACTCGTCTGACCGGTACAAGTACCTTTATGCCTTGGACGAACTGGAGGATTGGGTCGATCGGATCCACCGGATGGCCCAGCAGGCGGATCGGATTTATGTTCTGATGAACAATCACGTCGGCGGACGAGGGCTGGCCAACGCGCTGGAGCTGAAGTCCATGGTATCTGGGAAAAAGGCGGTTGCCCCGCCGCAGTTGATCGCGAACTTCCCGGAATTGAAGACGTTTGCCGATGCGAAACCTTTCGAAGCGGCTGCGGCTTCACGCCGTGGTCGCAAACCATCTCCGCCCGCGGAAGAGCAGGGGTTGTTGTTCTAGTTGGCGTTGCGAGTAAAGAGAAATAAAGGCGACGCAAAGGCCGCCTTTATTCCGAGAAGTACACTTCAATGGTTCCGCATACTCATGATCATCTTCTGCGGAGCACGCGAACCAATCCCGCCAGTAAAAAGAGCGAAAGCGTCGCGGGTTCGGGACAGAATTCACCGGCCGACCAGTTGATGTTATAAGGATTTCCAGGCACCTCGAAGGAGAAGATGACCCGATCCGGCTGAGGATGGGCAATACCTTCCACTTCCACCCACCATGTACCTAACGCTGGAGAGTAAAACGACTGGCTGTTCTGGAGGGTAACGCTTGAGTTGGCGTGGGGGGGATCGTTTTGGCCTATGACAGGACTTGGATTGACGACGGGAGGATCAGAAGCGCCGGCCCCTTGGATATAAAAAGTGAAATGCTTATCGTATTCTTCCCTGTAGCCATTCTCCATGGAGAGGGTAATGGTGTTGCCGTCTTGGGTTATTGTGACGGCAAACTCAGAGAAATTCGTGTCATAATCCTCTGGGTCCGTAGCACTATTAGCATAGCCCCAAAACGCAGCATGGGTACCCCACCAACTCGGGGCCACCGGAGGCGCGGGAATGCTATTTGCCGAGACGGACGTTGCCGCCAAGGCCATCGCGAGGAGCAATGAGAAGAAAAGTGATCTTTTCATCGTTTTCTCCTTAAGGAAAAAAAGTGAAGGTTACGTTCGGTCTGCATCTTGAGGACACTTTCACGGCGGGCGGGGTTTTGCTGATCGGTTCATACAAACCTCCTATATAGCAGTCTGCGCATGAACAGACAGGGTTTCATGGTGTGATAAAACCTTAGCATACATCATATAGTAGTTTACTGTAACTATTATGTCAATAAAAATAATTAGTCGTCCCTGAAAGGGAATTTAACATTTTTTCAATCAGGGCTTGCACTTTTTTGAATCGCGCTAGATTGCCAGAAAGGCCGGAGGAACGGCCTTAAATCCGGCAAAACAGGAGCATTTCATGCAGGCCAAGCCGCCCGATCCGCACGCGGCTGATGGTGGGTTTGCATTACCTCAAGCACACCTGCGACCTCAGCGACGAAGGCCTGGTGGCCCGATGGGTCGAGAATCCGTACTGGCAATACTTCTGCGGCGAGGAATACTTTCAGCACGCATGGCCGATCCATCCGACGAGCCTGACCAAGTGGCGGAATCGGATCCAGTCGAAGGGGCTGGAGGCGTTTCTGGCGGAAACGATTCGTGCAGGTCTTCAACTCAAGGCGATAACGCCGCGCGAGGCCCGGACGGTGGTGGCGGATACGACGGTACAGGAGAAGGCCGCCGCGTTTCCCACCGACGCCAGGAGCGACTGCCGGTTGGGACGAAATTATCTGAAGGGGCAGGAAGGCGACCGGATGAACGCGATCCTCGTCGGCTGCGGGTACAACCTTCGCCGCCTGTGGTGGCCTCTTTTATTTTGGCTTCGATTTCTATATTGTTTTGTTCAAAATCCCGAGGTCCAATCCGCGGTTCTCGCGGCCTGACCGATAAACCCACGCCAGCGCGAGAGGACGCAATCAAAGAAAAAAAGACTTTTTCAGGGACGGCTAAAATATGTAAAGTGGTGCTGAAATAGGAAGAAATTCTGCATGAAATATGAAATAAGCCTTGAAGTTTAAGGTGTATTTGACATAATCCATCACACAGTGATTTCATATCTTTTTGCTGGAGATGGACTATGGATCATGGACCCGCCACGGACTGGAGTTGCGACAAAGCTTCCTCATTCAAGACCCGCGTTGGAATCTGGATGTTTGTCCTCTATGCCGTCATCTACGTTGGGTTTGTTGTAATCAACACATTTGAGCCGCAACTGATGGGCAGCGACATCGGGGGCCTGAATCTGGCCGTCATCTATGGTTTCGGGTTGATTGTCTTCGCATTGATGCTGGCGTTTGTCTACAACGCCATTTGTACCGCCGCTGAAGAAGAACTGAATGATCCGGTCGAGGAGACACTGGAAGAGGATGCTGCCTAATGTACGAGACGTCACCGTGGGCGATTGTTGTTTTTATCTCGTTTGTTGCATTCGTATTGTGGATGTCGTACTACTTTGCCCGGCGGACCAAGGGGGCGAAGGGCTACTTCGCCGCCGGCGGGCAGATTCACTGGTCGGTCAATGGGATTGCCTTCGCGGGAGATTATTTGTCGGCAGCGTCGTTCCTGGGTATCTGTGGGATGATCGCGACCTATGGGTATGACGGGTTTCTCTACTCGATCGGTTACCTGGCGGGATGGATTGTGGCGTTGTTTGTCGTTGCTGAGCCGATGAAGCGTCTGGGGAAATATACGTTCACCGATGCGGTGGACGCGAAATTCAGCTCCAAGGGAATCCAATTGATGGCCGCTCTGAGTACCTTGGTGGTTTCCGTATTCTATCTGATTCCTCAGATGGTCGGTGCGGGAACGCTGGTGACTCCGCTCCTGGGCCTGCCGCACTGGCTTGGCGTGGTCATGGTGGGGGCAATCGTGATCATCATCGTGGCCACCGCGGGCATGGCGTCGACTACGTATGTGCAGTTCCTGAAGGGCACGCTTCTGATTGTCTTCTCCATATCGCTGGTGATTGTAACGTTGTACAAGGGGCTGGCGACCAGTCCGAACCACACGGGTGGAGAACCGTATCACCAGTTCAAGACGCTTGCCGTGACGATTCAGCCGGATGGTAGCCCGCGTCCTCAGGACGGCAGCTACAAACTGGTGTCGGTGCATGAAGCCGACAAGGGGCTGGTGTTTGCCAAGTTGTCGGGTCCGGAGGGACAACAGAGTTGGTGGCATCTGACGAAAGACGAGGCGAAGGACGTGTTGACCGAGGCGTATTGGGTTACCACGTTGGCCAATCCGATCGACGACAAAGACGGTAATAAAGTGAGCACGTTGTACAATGGTGTTCCCATTACGGAGAGCAAACCACTTCAAGCCGGGCATATCAAGAAACTGGTCTTCAAGGGCAAGGACGTGAAGGAGGCGGAGAACCTGGGTTTGATCCAGTATCTCTCCACCATCAAGGACAGCACGATTACCCGGTTCTTCAAGAAGAGCTTCAAAGACGGTCAAGACACGGTCACCGTGTTCTATCAGAAACCAACGTCGGGGAAGGATGTTCTTCGCCCGGGATTGTATTATAAGGTGGATTCGGCCAAGGGGGCGACGTGGATCGACAAGGCGAATTTTGCCTCTTTGATGATGGCGCTTTTCTTTGGGACGGCGGCTTTGCCGCACATCCTGATTCGGTACTATACGGTACCAACACCTGATGCGGCCCGCAAGAGCACGATTGTCGCCATTGCCGCGATTGGGTTGTTTTACATCCTGACTCTGTTCATGGGGCTGGGGGCGATGGTCAACGGGGTGGTGGATTTGACGGACAATAACATGTCCGCACCGCTCTTGGCCAAGAGTTTCGGAATCACTCTTTTTGCGATCATTTCGGCGATTGCCTTTGCGACGGTGTTGGGAACGGTCAGCGGATTGATTGTGGCCGCATCGGGCGCCGTGGCCCACGATTTGATGGACCGGTTCCTGAATATCAAGATGTCCGATCGAATGAAAGTATTCGCGGGCAAAGTGACTGCGATTGTTGTAGGGTGCATTGCCATTGTACTGGGCATCATCTACAAAGGTATGAACGTTTCCTACCTGGTGGGATGGGCATTTGCGGTGGCGGCTTCGGCGAATCTTCCCGCGATCGTGATGATTCTGTTCTGGAAGAAGACGACGAAACGAGGCGTGGCGGCGTCGATCCTGGTGGGAATCGTGTCGGCGGTCGGGCTGATTCTGCTGTCTCCGGACATGTACGAGCGATATGGCATGCTGAAAACCGATGCGCCGTTTGCGCTCAATAATCCGGGAATTGTCTCCATTCCGTTGAGCTTCATCACGCTGGTGATCATCTCGCTGCTGACGCAACCGGAGAAGATCGGCGCGGAACCTGTCCCGGTCTCGGATCGGCTTGGGCTTCGGAAGAAAGAGATTGGCGTTGGGTAGAGAGCCTATTCTCTGACTGCACCGAGGATACTGCCGTCGTTTTGGGCGACGATGTGATGACCGGGGGGGACGATAACGAAATCATCGTCCCACGGGCCGGCGAAGAGCTTTTCCAGGACCGACCAGTTGCCCTGGCGGAGTTCGAAGGTCCAGTGGCGGTCCTGGGCCTCTTTTCGGGAGGCGGCGATGAACCGCTGCTCGTCGGTTACGCCCATCTGAATGTAGCAGATGCCGGTGTAGTTCTTAAGCCCATCCCCGAGGGTGGCGACGATAAAATCGGCGTTTTCCTTCCCATATTTCTCAACCATTTCGTCGTAGGTGGCGTCGAGCCCGAGCTGCTGCATGACGCCCTGCGAACCGGGTATTTCGGGATTGTTTCGTTCGACCCAGCCGGTGGTGTGGTAATAGATGCCCGGGTGGCTGTCGAAGTAAGCCTGATATTCCTTGCGGTTGCCGAAGAAGAAAGTGATGCAGTCGTGGGCCTTGGGGATGATCAGGGGAATGGATCGGGCCGTCAGACCGACGAGTCCATCATTGCAGCGGGCGTAGCCAAGCAAAATGGCCTTGTAGCCTTCAGACTCCGGTACCGCATCCACGATCGCCTGGAGGCGTGTCTGCATCTCCTCTCGTTTCAGGTCGTGCAGCCCCTTCTTGACGAATTCCACGTCAATCCGGTAGGGCGAAGCGGCGGTGAGCTTGCAGGCCTCGCGGTAGATGATCTCACACCCGATGAATTTGTACTTTTCCGTTACGTTCATCCGAACGAGCGAACCTTCGCAAACATCGCCAAATGCCACGCTTCTTCTCCTCTAATGGTCACAGGACCTGTGATGGATACTAATTCTAGCGGGTGTTCCGGTGGCATAAAGATTTTTTCATTTTCGGCGACGATTTTATTTTTTGCCGCCGGGCATTTCGCGTTATAATTCAGCCATTCAGCCGGAGCGCGGGGGTTTTATTGACACAGGTATTAGAGGATTTTAGACTGTGCATTTTTGGACGTGAAGGAGTGACAGGATTTGGAAGAGGCGATTTTTAAGGCAGCGGGTCTGATCGAGGCCCTGGGCTACATCCAACGATTCCATGAGAAGATCGTGGTGGTCAAGATGGGCGGTTCGTTGATGGACGAGCCGAAGACCATTGAGAACATCCTGACGGACATCGTATTCATGGCCACGGTCGGCATGCAGCCGATTATCGTGCATGGGGGCGGAAAAGAGATCACCGAAGCCCTGGCGGCGGCGGGAATGGAGACCCGGTTTGTTCAGGGTCGGCGGTACACCGATCAGCGGACGCTGAGCATCGCCGAGCATATTCTCGGCAACCGGATCAACAAGCGGCTGGTGGATTCGCTGAACCAGCGGGGCGCCCAGGCCGTCGGGCTGCATAGCCTGTCGAGCTGCGTTCTTTTTGGCGAGCGCATGTTTCTGGACGGCGAGGAAGGGCGGCGAATCGACATCGGGTACGTCGGAAAGGTCACGCAGGTCAACTCGTACCTGCTGAAGGTGCTCTGCAAGGCGGAGGCCATTCCCGTGATCGCTCCAATCGCTCTGGACAAGGGCGGGAATAAGCTGAATATCAACGCGGACGATGTGGCCGGCGAAGTGGCGGCGGCTGTGCAGGCGGAGAAGTTCGTGGTCCTGAGCGACACGCACGGAATCCGTCTGGACCCCAAGGACCCGAAGTCGCTGGCGAGCGAGGTGAGCGAGAAGCAGATTCAGGAACTGGTGAAGTCCGGTGTGATTTCCGGTGGAATGCTGCCGAAGGTGAACTCTTGTTTGCGGGCGCTGGACGGCGGGGTCGGCAAGGCCCACATTATCGACGGGCGAATCGCGCATTCGCTGCTTCTGGAAATTTATACGGAGCAGGGCGTCGGGACTGTAATCGTCAAATAATCCAGGTCGCCGAAAGCGATGATTTTCGGCGAACAGGTGAAGTGTTTTTTACATCATTTTTTGTATTAGGGCGTAATGCAGTGGAGAAGAAAATGAACACGTCTGAGGTGCTGAGCCAGTTTGAACAGCATGTCATCGCGAACTATAAACGTCTGCCGGTGGTGATCGTGAAGGGGGAAGGGTCGAGGATGTGGGACCTGAACGGCAAGGAATACCTGGATATGTTCCCCGGCTGGGCGGTCAGCGGGCTCGGCCACTGCCACCCGAAGGTCGTCGAGGCGATTCGGAAACAGGCAGGGGAACTGATTCACATCGACAACACATTCTACAATCTGCCTCAGGGCCAACTCGCCCAGATGCTTTCGGAACGCAGCTTCGGAGGCAAATGTTTCTTCTGCAACAGCGGAGCGGAGGCGAATGAGGCGGCGATCAAGCTGGCGCGTCTGGTGGGCGAGGAAAAGCGTTACAAGATCATCACCATGGAGCGGAGTTTTCACGGCCGAACGTTTGCCGCGATGACGGCGACCGGACAGGCCAAGACGCACGCCGGATTTCAGCCGCTTGTGCCGGGATTCAACTATGTTCCGTTCAATGACTTCGCTGCCGTGGAGCGGGCGGTGGATGATGAGACGATCGCCATCATGCTCGAGCCGGTTCAGGGCGAGGGCGGTGTCAACATTGCTGATGCGGAATACATGCGTTCACTTCGGCGTCTGTGCGATGAGCGAAAGATGGTTCTGATCTTCGATGAAGTTCAGACCGGTATGGGCCGGACGGGCAAATGGTTCGGTTACCAGCATTATGATGTGGTGCCGGATATCATCACTCTGGCCAAGGCGGTGGGCGGCGGGGTGAGTCTGGGTGCGATTGTGGCCAAGCCCGAGGTCGCGGCTCGCATGGTTCCGGGAAAACACGCATCGACGTTCGGCGGAAACCCGCTGGCGTGTGCGGCGGGTGTGGCCGTCGTTGAGGCGATCGACGAGGGCAACCTGCTCGAACACACAAACAAAATGGGCGAGTATTTCCGGCAAAAATTCGAGGTGATGAAGGAAAAGCATCGCCTGATCAAGGTAGTCCGTCAGCTTGGACTGATGATCGGCGTGGAACTGGCGGTGGCCGGCGACCCGATCGTCGCCCTGGCCCTTGAGAAGGGTCTGCGAATCAACTGTACGCAGCAGACAGTGTTGCGCCTGACGCCCGCCATGGTGATTACTACGGAAGAGGCGGATCGGGCCATGCAGATTATCGACGAGGTATTCACGGAATACGAGGAATCCCTTTCCCAGGGATCCCAGGAGGACACTCATGGGAAAACCTAAACATTTTGTCAGCATCCTGGATCACGACGCGGAATTCCTGTCGGGTCTGATCGACCGGGCGATCGAGGATAAGAAGTTGTTCCGGGCGGGAAAGCTTCCCGCGTCGCTGGATCGCAAAACGGTCGTGCTGTACTTCGAGAAACCGTCGCTGCGGACGCGCCTGAGCTTTGAGACGGCGATGACGCATCTGGGGGGCCATGGGATTTACACAACCGCGGGGGAGATCGGTCTGGGAAAACGCGAACCGATCAAAGACGTCGCACGGGTCGTTTCAGGCATGTGCGACGGATTTGTGGCCAGAACGTTCAGCCACGAGGCGCTTGTGGACATGGCCGCGTACGCGTCCGTACCCATCATCAATGCCCTGACGGATTATTCGCATCCCTGCCAAGCCATGGCTGACGTGATGACGGCGAAGGAAAAGTTCGGGCGGCTTAAAGGCCTGAAATTGGCGTTCATCGGCGATGGCAATAACGTGGCTCGTTCGCTGGCCGCCGCTTGTGCCATGCTGGGCCTCAAATTCGTTATCGCCGCTCCCGAGGGCTTCCAGCTTGAACTGGGGTTCATCGACCAACTGCACAAGACGGTCCCGACCACGGAATTCATGCAGATCAAAGACCCCGTTGAGGCAGTCAAAGGTGCTGATATTATCTATACCGACACGTGGGTGTCCATGGGCCAGGAAAAGGATCGGCAGCAGCGGATCGATGCCTTCAAAGGCTATCAGGTCGATCAGAAGCTGATGTCGCTGGCCAATCCGTCGGCGATTTTCATGCACTGCCTGCCCGCCTATCGCGGACTGGAGGTTACCGATGAGGTGATGGAATCACCGCAGTCGCTGGTGTTCGAAGAGGCGGAGAATCGGCTTCACTTCCAGCGGACGCTCCTGGCGGTTCTGATTGGAAACGGAGGGAACTTGCGATGAGTAAGACCGGGGGCTCGTTCAAACGGATCGACGGCCGAAAGGCGGACCAGCTTCGCCCAATTGGAATCACCCGCAAGTACACGATCTTCGCCCCCGGAAGCGTGCTCATCGAAACGGGGCTGACGCGTGTGTTATGCACAGCCACCTTTGAAGAGGCGGTTCCGCTTTGGCGGAAAGGATCCGGTTTCGGCTGGCTTACGGCCGAATACGGCATGCTGCCGGCGAGTACGCCGGGACGGAAAAAACGGAGCGAGGGAAAAACCGACGGCCGGGCGCAGGAGATTCAGCGTCTGATCGGGCGGGCGCTTCGCGCGATCGTCGATATGAAGAAGCTCGGCGAACGCTCGATCTGGATCGACTGCGATGTATTGCAGGCCGACGGCGGAACACGGACGGCGGCCATCAACGGCGCCTATGTGGCCCTGGTTGATGCCGTCAATTTCGGTCTGAAAGAGGGGTTTTTGACGGAGAATCCGCTTACCGGATCGGTGGGGGCGATCTCCGCGGGCGTCGTGGACGGCCGGGTCCTGCTTGACCTGAACTACAGTGAAGACAGCACGGCCCAGGTCGATTTCAACGTCGTCATGACGGGCAAGGGCGATCTGATCGAAGTTCAGGGAACGGCGGAGCACGGAACATTCTCACAGAAGCAGTTGCAGGATATAATTAACCTGGCCAGGAAGGGAATCAACCGGATTTTCAAACTGCAGAAAGAGTCCCTGCAAAAGAAAACAAAGTAGGATGGTGCATGGCATGATCAGAACGGATTGGCGTCGTATGAGCGGGGCCATACTGGTTTTGGCCGGGGTTGCTCTTCTTGTCGGTTGCAGTGAAACGCAAGATGGATCGCTTTTCGGAGGCGGATCACAGGAAGGGGGAGGCGGGTGGCAGATTGTCGTCAAACGCTTGTATGGCCCCGAACGCGAGCAGTTGGCGATGAAGGTGAGCGAAGCCCTGAAGGCCGTTCGTGGGCTCGATCCGGCGAAGGTGAACAAGGAATCTTCCAGTGATTTCACGGTCGTATCCTATGGCCGGTATTCGGATCTCGACGATTCCCGGGCCAAACGAGACATGAAATTCATCAAGTCGCTGATGATTCCCGATCAAGGGTATCCCTTCAGCGATGCGCATCTCGAGCCGGTTCCCGAGCCGGATCCGCCGATTGATCCAAGCTGGATGATCGGCAACACAAAGGGATACTGGACTCTGCAAATCGCTCAGTTCCAGGAGGGCAAGCGGAAGCTGTGCGCCGTGGAACTGACGAAGGAGTTGCGGAAAGAGGGCGTTCCCGCATATGTCTACCATGGTCCGGTCAAGAGCATGGTGTTGATCGGGTCCTATCCTCGCGAGGCGGTGCGAACGACGAGCAGACGCGAAATTTCGCAGATGCTCAAGCCCGTGAACGCGGACCTCAAACGCTGGAAGGCGAAGTATCCGCATCTGATTTTCAACTCGGGCTACGCCCGGGTGAAGGACGCACGAGGCGTCAAGGCACGCATGGAAAGCCAGATTATCAAGGTTCCGCGCCCGGGCGCGTCGCTGTGGTAACGCATGGATCGTGTTTTTTCTGATAGCTGATAACTGAGAGTATCTTGAAAGGAGTCGCAATGGGATTGATCATCAGCGTTTCGGGAATCCGGGGAATCGTGGGCGTCGATCTGAAGGCCGCGGACGCGATGAAACTGGGCATGCTCTTCGGCACAGCCCTGGCGGACCCGGGACCGGTGATCCTCGCGGGCGACAGTCGGGTCAGCGGATCGGTGCTCCGCACCTCGGTGGCCGCCGGTCTGATGGCGGTGGGGAGGAATGTCATCGACCTGGGTGTGGTGACGACCCCGGGGGCGAGTCTGATGGTGCGCGAGCTCAAAGCCGCCGGCGCCGCGATGGTCACCGCGTCGCACAATCCCTTCGAATGGAACGGTATCAAACTGCTCGGACCGGACGGTCTCGGCTTCGACGTGAACCGCGCCAGGCAGATCAAGGAACGTTTCTACGGCGATCCGCCGGCCCATGTGACGGCTGGTGATTGCGGCCGTTTGGAGCGAAACGATACAACGCACGATGTCCACGTTCGACGCGTTCTTGAAACGTGCGATGCGAAGCTGCTCGATGAAATCCGCAAACGCAAGTTCCACGTGGTTCTCGACAGCATCAACGGCGCGGGGTGCGTTGGAACGGCCAGACTTCTTAACGAGTTCGGATGCCGCGTAACACACATCAACAACGAACCCACCGGGCGATTTGCTCACACACCCGAACCGATCGCGGAGAATTTGACGCAGTTGGCGGATGCGGTGAAGCAGTCCGGCGCGGATATCGGCTTTGCGCAAGACCCCGACGCGGACCGTCTGGCGATCGTCGACAATCGCGGCGTCTTTATCGGAGAGGAATACACGCTGGTCCTGGCAAGCTGGTTCGTTCTGGATCGCACGCCCGGGCCGGTGGCTGTGAATCTGTCGACCTCACGTATGATCGACGACCTTACCGCCAAGTACGGCCAGAAGGTGATTCGCACGCCCGTGGGCGAAGCCAATGTCGCCCGCGCGGTGATCGACAATCGCTGCCCGGTCGGCGGTGAAGGAAACGGTGGCGTGATCTACCCGCAGGTCGTTCCGGTGCGGGATTCGTTCATCGGAATGGCGCTGGTGCTTCAGCTTCTCGCCCGCACGGGCAAGAAGCTGTCGGACCTGGTCGCCCAGATCCCGACTTACACGATGATCAAAACAAAATTCGCGTGCGATCTATCAAAAGTGGCGTCGATGTGCGAAGGGCTGGCGAAGCGATTTGCCGACCAGCAGATCAGCACGGCGGACGGGCTTCGGATCGATTGGCCGGCGAAAAAGGCGTGGGCGCACATTCGCGGAAGCAACACTGAGCCGATCGTCCGCATCATTGCCGAGGCCCCGGACGAGAAGACGGCGAAGGAACTGATCGCGACGCTGGCCGACGCGGCGGGGTTGAAATGAACGATGAAGGTCGCGGCCGACTGACCGCGCGAACGCTGATTTCGCTGCTGATTGTCCTGACCGGCGTCTACTGGCTGGGGAACTGGTCCACGAGCCTTCACGATCGTGACGAGCCTCGCTTCGCCCAGCCGGCGAAGGAATTTCTCTTTGCCAAATCATGGCAGGACTGGGTCGTTCCCCATTTCAACGGTGAGGCGTTTTTCCACAAGCCGCCGCTGAGTTACTGGCAGATGACAGCCGCCTATGCGGTGTTCGGGGTGAATGAATTCGCCGCGCGTTTCTTTTCCGGATTGTGGACTGCCCTGACGGCGGTCATTCTTGCCGCGTGGCTTGCCCGGCGATTCTCAAATGTGGTCGGACTGGTCGCGGCGATGGCGTTTTCGACATCGCTGATCGTAATCATCGAGGCAAAGCTCGGAACTGCCGACGCCACCCTCGGACTGCTCAGCATGCTGGCGGTGCTCGGGTTGTGGGACGTATACAGCGGTTCAGCATCATTGGCAGGGAAGTTCATACTCTGGCTGGCGGTGGGGCTGGCGATTTTATGCAAAGGGCCGACGATATTCATCATCCTGGGCGGACTGGTGATTGGGCTGCTTATTTTCGACCGCAATCGCCGGTGGGTGCTCTCGACAGGGTTCTGGTGGGGACTCCCGTTAGCCTTGGCGGTCGGGGTCCCGTGGTTTGTATTGGCGAATCGACTTGGCGACGGCGGGGTTGTGGATCGTTTCGTATCGTACGATCTGATCGCCCGGGCAATGCGACCGTTGGAAAGCCATCGCGGTTTTCCTGGCTACTACGCGGTGACCGCCCTTGTCAACGCCTGGCCGTGGTCGGCGTTTCTGGTTCCCGTCGCCATATATGCGTGGCGGAACCGAAAAGACCCCAACGTCAAGTTTCTCCTGGCGTGGCTGATCGGGCCGACGATCCTCCTGGAGTTCGTCCGCACCAAGATGATCCACTACTGGATCACGATTCTTCCAGCCTACGCCGTTCTGCTGTCTCTGATGGTAGAGCAGTGGATCAAGGAGACGGATCAGGCGAGTTGGCGGAAATGGAACGCGAAGGTCATGGGGACCGTTGCCGTCGTTTGGGCGATTATTCTCGTTGCCGTTCTGCTTGGCCCTGGCTATGCGTTGGGCGAGGCGGTGCCCGGAGTCCCGGTTCTGGCGGGAGTGCTTGCGGGCGTGATTGTGCTGACAATCTGGGTCTGGCGAAAGGGGAGCATAGGTTATTGCGTTTTGACTGTCTTCCTGACGACGATTCTGATTGTCGCGACGACGTCGGTGATGGTCCTGCCCCAATTCGAGCGTTACAAACTCGGCCGGCAGTTGGCGACGGCCATGAAAACGCTGGGCGACGAGAAGAGCAAGTACGCCCTTATCCACTGGCAGGAACCGAGCACCGTGTTCTATCTGAATCCGGGGAACAGGCCGGTGATTATGGGCTCGTCGAAAGATTTTTCCTCCCTGATGGGCTACTCGAACGTCGTGATCGGTGTGTCGCAAAAGGGGTACGACCTGCTCACACCGCAGGAGAAGGAAAAAAATACCTTCCATGTTCTTGAAGGATACGACTACACCCGAGGCCGTCGGGGAAAGATCTACATCACGACGTCATCACCTGCGGAGTCCCGATAGATTCTTCGCAGTTCGTCGATAGGACGCAGCTCTCCATCACGCTCCACGTGCCAGAACTGCCACCCGTTGCAGGTGGCTTGTCCCAGGAGCAGGCTGCCAAGCTTGTGGATCGACCCGCGAAATCCGTTGGCCACGAGGCTTCCGTCCGCTGCCACGGTCGCCTCAATTCGCCGGTCGCAAGAATACAGTCGCTGACCCGGCTGCAGAAATCCCGCCTCCAAAAGCTTGCCGAAAGGAACCCGCGGTTTCGACTTGCGGCTGGGGGTCATATACAAATCGCGATCCGGAGCAAGCGGGTGCGCGGCGTCGATACGCTTCTGAGCGAGGTCGACATAGAACTCCTCCCGCTCGATTCCGATCCAGTTTCGATGAAGTCGCTTGGCCACCACGCCCGTGGTTCCCGATCCGAAAAACGGGTCGAGGATAATATCCCCCGGCCGGCTTGTCGCCGAGATAACGCGATACAAAAGTGCTTCGGGCTTTTGTGTCGGATGGACCTTCTGCCCGTCCACCATCAATCGTTCCGGACCCGTGCAGATCGGCAGATACCAGTCGCTCCGCATCTGCTTCTCGTCGTTGAGCATCTTCATCGTGTGGTGGTTGAAAGTGTGTGTTCTTTGGTCTTTGGATGTCTTGGCCCAGATAAGTGTCTCGTGCGCATTGGTGAAGCGAACGCCGCGGAAATTCGGCATGGGATTGTTTTTGATCCACACGATGTCGTTGAGAATCCAGAACCCCAGGTCCATCATGATCTTTCCGATTCGGTAGATGTTATGATAAGTGCCGATGACCCAGATCGCGCCCGTGTCCTTGAGTACGCGTCTGCATTCCTCGAGCCAGCGGCAGCAGAACTCATCATACTCCGCAGGAGTCGAGAACTGATCCCACTCGTCGTCCACGGGGTCTACCAGGGTCTGATTGGGCCGCCAAAGGAAATGAGCGAGCTGGAGATTGTACGGCGGATCCGCAAAGACCAGGTCCACGCACTTGTCCGGAAACCCAGCCATGATTTCAACACAATCGCCCCGCAAAATCGTGTTCAACGGCAGTTCCACAAATCCCCCTCATATTCCCGCTAATTGGATTGTACCGCCATTTTTGACGTTGGGTAGGGGGCGCTTTCAAAACGAGAAGACGTTCTACTCGGTTGACTCCAAGTGCAGGAGATTCATCGCCCAGTGCCGTATCCAGAAGTAGGGCTTGCTGATGAGGCGGTGGAGGCGGTTGGGAAGCGAGGGCTGGTACGACCGGGCCACGTCTTCAGGGTTGACGAGGTCACGCCGGAGGCGGCGCTTGTGTTTGATGAAATGATACCAGTCCTCTTTCTGGAACTGGCTGAGAATCAGGCCTGTGATGGAGCGGATGACGGGCCAGTTGAATCGCGGGGCGTAGCTGATCTGGAAATCGATCAGGTACGGGTTGCCGTCGTCGCCAAGGATGATGTTGCCGAGCTTGTGAAGATCGACGTAGCTGGCCCGGCGGTCGTGAATCTGTCGGAGGATGGCAGCCAGACGGTCGAAAAACTGATCGTTCGGAAAATCCTGGCGATTGAGTTGCCGGCCGGGGATGAACTCGTGGGCAAAGCCCGTGTCGCCGATAAAACCTTCGAATTTCGGGACTCCCGAAATGTCGTGGAGCATTCGGTACAGTCGGGCCTCGTGGCCCACGGAGATTCGTCCCATCCATCGCATCGGAAGTCCGAAAAATCGCCGGACGCGGTAGATTTTCGCGACGATTGGCGTTGGCGGAGGCGGCTCGACGCCCGGCGCCGGTTCCGCCAGTTCATAGCATCCCGTTCCCGCGAAAAAATCGTACTTGAACGTCTGTACACGCCGGTATCGCCGTCCGTTCAGGGTAAGCTCATCGGGCATATCCGATTCATAGAAGGCAAGGAATTGTCGTTGAACGAGGTTCATTGTCCTATGGGCTCGGCTTGTCCTTTTTGTCTTTGTCGTCGGTGATGGCCAGTTCGTCGATATCGAGATCTGCGAGGTTTTCCTCGTCGTCTTCGTCATCATCGTCCTCAATGATCGCCGACGGCTCGGGCACAGGCTCGATCTGCTGTGTCGACTCCGCATTCTCCGACACGGGAACCGATTCCGCGGGTGTTTCCGGAGATGTCTGAGTCTGGTCCTGCGCAGCCGCTTCCGGAAACGCGGGGCTATCATCGGGAATATCGACCTTAAGGAACAGATATATTTCGCTGAACGGCGTATCCTGTTCGAAGCGAACCATGCCCTGTCGGATGAGTTCGAGCATGGCCAGGAACAATCCGATCATTTCCGTGCGTCGCGTTCGACCTTCAAAAATACGTGAGAAGGGCAGCGGTCCTTCACGCTGGAGGCGGTCGAGAATGTCCTGCTGATGCAGAGCCAGCGGCGTGTCGTCCTTCTCCACCTCGTGCATCCTCGCGCCAGCCATGGTGGCCTGCAAAAGTCGCGAGAACGCCTCGACCAGGTCCCAGATCTGGACGTCTTCCAGATCAATCTCGCTGGCGGAGGCCTGGGGAATCACGGGCACACGTGGGAATTTGAGCGACTGCGTCTCAGCTGCGTCGCCGAGCCATCCCGCAGCGTCCTTGAATCGCTTGTACTCCAAGAGCTGGCGGACCAGTTCACTTCGCGGGTCGATGGCCTCTCCGCCTTCTTCCTGCTCGACGGCCTGAGGCAGAAGCATACGGCTCTTGATCTCCATCAACGTGGCCGCCATGACGAGAAACTCACCCGACATGTTCGGATCAATCTGGTGGATGACCTGAACATGCTCCAGGTACTGGTCCGTGATCCGCGCAATGGGAATGTCGTATATGTCCACCTCTTCCTTGCGGATAAGGTATAGCAGCAGGTCCAGCGGACCATTGTAGATATCCAGTTGTACGCGATAGTCTTCGGTCATGTCATTCCGCGTTCGCAAGTTTTGCAGGATCGTAAGTGAGTCCGACGGCCGCCCGGACTTCTTTCATGGTCTCCTGGGCCAGAGCGCGGGCCCGGCGGGCGCCGTCCTGAAGCACGCCTTCCACATACTCCGGGTTCTTCTCCAGTTCCTTGCGCTTCTCACGATAGGGCCGGAAATATTCCGTCAGGAGTTCCACGAGGCGCTTCTTGGTGTGTCCGTAACCCACCCCGCCCTTGCGGTACTTTTCTTCCCACTCCGCCGTCTCCTCGGGCGAAGCCACCAACCGCAGCAGAGCCATAACATTGCACTTGGTCGGATCTTTTGGAGCCTCCAACGGTGTGCTGTCGGTCTTGATCGACATGACCCGCTGTTTGATGCGCTTCTCATCGGCGAAGATTTCGATCGTGTTGTCGTAGCTCTTCGACATCTTTTCGCCGTCGATCCCAGGCACGACGGCCGTGCTTTCGATCGTCCGTTCCTGCGGGATCACCAGGATTTCGCCGAAGATATTGTTGAACTTCTGGGCGATATCCTGCGTGACCTCGATATGCTGTTTCTGGTCCTTTCCCACCGGGACAATCTGCGATTTGTAGATCAAAATGTCAGCCGCCATAAGGACCGGATAGGCAAACAGTCCGTGATCCGCCGACAGCCCCTTGTCGAGCTTGTCTTTATATGACACGCACCGCTGCAAAAGCCCCATCGGGGTAATCGTCGAGAGAATCCAGGCAAGTTCCGTCACTTCCGGGACATCGGATTGGCGGAAAAACGCCGCCTTGTTCGGATCCAGCCCCAATGCCAGGTAATCCAACGCCACATCGTGTGTATTGCGGGCAACCCGATCCTTATCATGGAGGCTCGTTAATGCGTGGTAATTGGCGATAAAATATAGCGCATCGCCGCCATTCTGCAACTCCAGATGCTGCTTCATCGCTCCGAAGTAATTTCCAATATGCAGTTTGCCTGACGGCTGAATTCCAGATAATACTCTCATTCCAACAATAAACCTCCAGATTTATGTCTTAAGCACTTGTTTCGCATTGGCGATTTGAGATTGAATATTATATCGAACCAGGTACGAATTATCACCCAAAATATAGGATGTAAAGGGCTTACTCACCGTTCGTCCGCAGTCGTTATGCATGTCGCCGGTGGATGGTCCAGTCGGATCCCGAATACTTGGCTAGAAGAGCTTGAGATCCCGCGTCTTCCTCCGCGGTGAAACCGCATTGCGTAAACGGCATCCCCAATCTGGCGGCAAGTTCCGCAGCCAGCAGGGCTTCAAGCTCGGTGGCGGCCGGCGCGGACGTGGTCAGATCGGTGATGGCGGTGGTGGGGTGGTCCTGGAACCGCCTCTCAAGGATGATAGACCCGTGCTGCAGGAACGCCTGGGGCAACCGTCGCTGGGCGGATCCGACGAGCTTCCCTGCAGGACAAATGAGGTCCGTTGGACAAGGCCGGGCGAAGCAGAACTCGGGTTCGTCGCGCACACGCATATAGTCGGAGGTCTTGGGCCGCAACTCCAGTCGAATACCGAACTTCCCAAGGACAGCGGCGATGGCTTCGTGAACAAGGATATAGGCGGCAAGTGGGCCTGATTTATATAGGACGTGCGATGCCGGCATGGTGAGACAATAGGTAATTTCTTTGTCGTGGAGAATGGCTCCGCCCCCTGTCAGTCGCCGAACGATCGTAAGGTCCGATAAATGAGGAAAAACGCTGAAAAATCGGTTATAATCCTGAAAATAACCGAGGGAGATGGTGGGGGTAGGCCAGTGATAGAAGCGAAAACGGGGGATTTGGTCTTCGGCTGTAGCGAGAAGCAGGGCCTCGTCGCGGGCCATCTGAACAGGACCGGGTTCACAAGTCGTTGGCCGCCAATAAATAATAGATTCTGCTACCATGGAAAAGCCTTATTTATTCTCTATTTGTCTTAGCTGAAAAAAGCACCGGCACAATGTCTTTTTGTTGGAGAAGTATATTGTTCTAACCGATTTATAGCAAGGTATTGATTATCCGCAAAAGCGGGCGAATAATCAACAGGCGAGGAAAGGTCCGATAAAATTACAGATGGACCTAAAGCGAGAGCCTGAAGCAGTCGAGGAACACAATAGCAGTACAGATCAGAAATGAGGTAGAAATATGCGGATGCTTAAGACATTCTCTGTGTCGCCTTTACTTCCGAATCGGCTGAAGGTGTTGCAGGACCTTGCCCACAATATCTGGTGGTCTTGGCACCCCAATGCGATCGATCTTTTCCGACGGCTGGACAACGAGTTGTGGGAGCAGTTGAATCACAACCCGGTGGCGCTGCTGGGGACGATCGAGCAGGACAAATTGAAGGCGGCGAGCGAGGATGAAGGATTCATCGCGCATATGCAGCGCGTGGTGGACGAGTTCGAGACGTACATGACGGAACCACGATGGTTCCAGAAGACCTATTCGGACGGTCTGAAGGACGTCAGCGGCAAGCCGCTGATGATCGCCTATTTTTCGGCGGAATTTGGGCTGACGGACTGTCTCCCGGTCTACAGCGGCGGTCTGGGCATTCTGGCCGGCGATCATTTGAAATCGGCGACGGATCTTGGACTTCCCCTGGTGGGCGTGGGATTGCTTTACAGTCAGGGGTACTTCAGGCAGTACTTGAACGCGGACGGTTGGCAGCAGGAGGCGTATCCTTATTATGATTACGCCAACACGCCGGCCGAACCATATTACAATGAGGACGGGACCCCGATGACGTTCGAGCTGGATTACCCGGACCACAAGGTGACGGTCCAGGTCTGGCAGGTGAGCGTGGGGCGGGTGAAATTGTACCTGATGGATACGAACGTTCCGAGCAACTCGCCCGTGGATCGCGAGATCACGGCACGGCTGTATGGCGGCGACCTTGAGATGCGAATTCGACAGGAGGTTCTCCTGGGAATCGGTGGAATTCGGATGCTGGCGAAACTGGGGATCGACCCCACGGTCTGCCACATCAACGAAGGCCACTCGGCATTTTTGGGTCTGGAACGTATCCGGCGATTGATGGAGACTCGCGGATTGTCATTCGACGAGGCCCGCGAAGCCACGACGCCGGGGAACGTCTTTACGACACACACGCCCGTTCCGGCGGGTAACGATGTGTTCCCGTCCGCAATGATGGACAAATATTTCGCGAGTTATTATTCGTCCCTCGGCCTGTCGCGAAAGCAGTTCCTGGCCTTGGGTCGTCAGAACGCGAACGATGACAATGAACCGTTCTGCATGACCGTGCTGGCGCTTCGACTGGCGGGTGCGAGCAATGGCGTGAGCAAGCTTCACGGCGACGTGTCGCGGCGAATGTGGCAGCGAGTGTGGCCGGAAGTTCCGGTGGACGAAGTCCCGGTCAAGCACATCACCAACGGTATTCACACGGCGAGCTGGATCAGCCACGATATGGTGGATCTGCTCGAGCGATATCTCGGTCTCAAATGGCGTGAAAACCCGGCGGATACGAAGCTATGGGAACGTGTTTTCCGGATTCCGGACGCCGAACTGTGGCGGACGCATGAGCGTCGCCGCGAACGCCTGGTGGAATTTGCCCGTCGGCGCCTGCGCCAGCAGTTGATCAAACGCGGCGCGACGAAGACGGAGATCCTGCAGGCGGAAGAAGTGCTGGATCCGGAGGCGCTGACAATCGGGTTTGCCCGACGGTTTGCCACCTACAAACGCGGCACGCTGTTGCTGCGGGACCTCGATCGGTTCGTGCGAATGCTTGGCGATCCTCGCCGCCCGGTGCAGGTCATCTTCGCGGGCAAGGCCCATCCGCGTGACGCGGAAGGAAAGGATCTGATTCGCCAGATCATCCATCTTTGCCGCCGGGACGATATCCGACGCAAAGTGGTCTTCTTGGAAGACTATGACATCAACGTGGCTCGCTACCTGGTGCAGGGAGTCGACGTGTGGCTCAATACGCCTCGCCGACCGATGGAGGCATCGGGAACGAGCGGAATGAAGGTCGCCTGCAACGGTGGTCTGAACATGAGTATTCTCGACGGCTGGTGGGACGAAGGCTGTAATACGGAGAACGGCTGGGCCATCGGTTCGGGCGAGATGTACGACGACACGAACTATCAGGACCAGGTGGAGTCACAGGCGATCTACGACACGCTGGAAAAGGAAGTCGTGCCGACGTTCTACGAGCGAGGTCCGGACAATCTGCCCCGCAAATGGATCGAACGGATGAAGAATTCACTGGCTACGCTGTCGCCGGAATTCAATACGCACCGCATGGTTCGAGAATACGCTCAGCGATTCTACATGCCCGCGATGGAGTGGACGAGCAAGATGGCGGAAAACGACTATGCGCACGCCATCAATCTGTCGCGGTGGAAGCAGCGGCTGTACAAGAGTTGGCCCGCCATTCGGTTCGACTCGGTGGAGCAGGCGTCTCCCGACAAATTGACGGTGGGAAGCGAATTGGAGATCCGCGCCACGGTCCGGCTGGGAGAACTCACCCCCGATGATATCGATGTGCAGTTGTACACGGGACGGATCGACGGACACGGTCAGCTTTCGCAGACGCAGGCTGTTCCGATGCAGTGTGTGCACTCGAACAGCCATACGCACATGTTCAAAGGAAATGTACCCTGCAATCGAACGGGTATCCATGGCTACGGCGTGCGAGTCGTTCCCAAGAACCCGAATCTTCCGAGCCCGTACGAACCCGGGCTGATCCACTGGGCGTAGACCACGGGCGATCGGGAGTAATACGAACAATCAGAGTCGGCCGGAACGACAAACGTTCCGGCCGATTTCATTCCAGGACTTCAACGGGAACTGTCGCCACGCCGACCTCACCGAGTTCATTTGTTACGGTAAGGGTGAATTCATAGAAGCCAGGAACCTCCACAAGGAAACTGGTGATGGAACTGGCGGGGTTGATAAGGATGACGGGAGGGCCAAGCGTCTGAACCCAGAGAAATTCCTTGATCGGGACCTCGTTGGTGTCGAAACTCGCCTCGCCATCGAGAACCACAACTTCGCCGGGCACGGCCGTTTCAGGGGCGACGATGATGGCCACCGGACCAGTCAGAGGTGGAGTTGGACCCGGTGGGGCAGTGCAGCCGGCGACAAAGGCAATGACGGCCGTGGTCAGAATGATCATATTTCCGGCGATTGTGACGTATCGTATGAACAAAGACATCTGTCTGATAATTAGGCGATTCATTTGATCCCCTCCTTCCCCGTGGAAACAAACACCATTATAGCCGGAATGCTCACCCTCCGCGAGCCGGAATGCGGCTGATGAAAGACCTTGTGGAGCTTGATTTTCAGGGAACAAAATAAAAAGGCAGGACGGTGTTGAACCATCCTGCCCTGAGTCTGTACGTTCTGTTCAGCCGGATCAGTCCGGCTTGGTGATGGTGAGAGCAATGCCAGCCAGCATTATGATGCCGACGAGCATTCCTCCTGTTGAGCCACAGGGTCCGCTGGTCAGTATGTTTCCTGTGTTCGTATCTCCATTGGACGTTGAATCACCCGTTGTGTTCGTGTTATCAGAGGTGCCATTGTTATTGGAGGTCTGGCCCGAACTCGGCGATTCTTCGATTGGCTGGAATTCAAGGGTGACCGTCTTGTCCGCATCCATGACCACGGTGTTGGTGACGGACGTGGAGGAGTCCTTCGTTGTTCCTGTCCATGTCTTGACCTTGTAGCCGGACTCCGGCGACGCAGTAAGCCCGACAACAAGCCCCTGCGGGAATGATCCTTCTCTGGGCCAGATGGTGCCGTGTCCACCGACGACCGTAGTCGTGAGCTTGCAGTAGGGCGCAAACTCAACCGTTACCGTCTTGTTGCCGTTCATGGTGACGGTGTTGGTCCTGGCGAGAGACAGATCATTGTTGGTCCCCGTCCACCTCTTGACCGAATACCCAGCTTCGGGCGTGGCGGAGAGAACGACTTTGGAGCCGGAGAAATAAACTCCCGCGGTGGGGGTGACTGTTCCATGGTCGCCCACGACACTGACGGACAACTGGTACTGATCAGAGGCTCCCGCTTCGAACTCCACGGTAACCGTTTTATTGGAGTTCATCGTCACGGTGTTCGTCAAAGCGACACTCGCGTCGTTATCGGTGCCTGTCCATTGCTTGACGCGGTATCCAATGTCCGGGCTGGCGACTACGGTTGCGGTCTGGCCCGCGATGAACGTCTGGTTGGTCGGAGCACACGTGCCGTGCCCATTCAGAACCGTAGTGGTAAGCTGATACTGATTGGGAATCTGCTCAAAGGAGACAGTGACCGTTTTGTCACAAGTCATGGTCACGCTATTCGTGTTCTGAGTGGAAGCGTCGTTTGAGGTTCCGGTCCAGGCCTTGACGCGATAGCCGTTCTTGGGGGTCGCGGTGATATTCGCGACGGTTCCGGCTGTGTAGGTTCCCGTCGCGGGTGCGACAGTTCCGTTTTCATCCAACGTATGAACCGTGAGTGTGTATTCCGGAGTCTGCTCGTTCGCGATGAAGACGGCCGTGATCACCTTGTTGGTATCCATCGTGATCGTGGCTGGATTGGTCGAGCCTTGATAGTCGCCTTCCCACCGGTCGAACTTCCATCCGTCGGCGGCTTGGGCTTGGAGCGTCATCTGGGTGCCCAGTTTGTAGTAGCCGCCCGTCTGAACGATCTGGCCCTGGCCGGAGACATTGAGCGTGAGCTGCTTGGGCGCCCATCTCAGCGAGACGGCGACGGAATAAGTCTGGGATGTTCCCTGGATCAGCAACTGCCCCGTGTAGGTACCAGGAGCGAGAGTCGGGGCGACGGTAATCCGGACCGTGCCGTTGATGCTCTCTCCGGCGGCCAGAGAGGTGTCCGCGAGACTGACTTCCATTTTGTTGGCGGGTATGCTCAGTCCGGTGGAACTGTCCGTAAGGGCCACGGATGTCAGGGAGATGTTCGTGGCTTGCGACAGACCGATTTCCCGGACATTGATCGTCTGTTCGAACTTAACGCTCTTGTCGGCCTGAACTACGCCCGCTTCGTCGGAGTCGAACGCGATTCGAGAAGGAATACAAGTGAAGACAGCGGGAACAGCGTCGGCATACTCGATACCTGACAGGTCGATCAAAACCGGCGCGACCGTATTGCGTGCGTAGAGCTTGATCGTCAGGGCCTTGCCCTTCAATCCGGACAGGCCGACGATGGTCTTGCGACCACTGTTTGCGATGAATTTCAGACCGGTGATTTCCTCGTCGAATTTCCCGGTATCATAGTTGTATCCGAAATGATCTCCAGCCGCATCGTAGATGTGGAGATCGACAGTCCCTTCCAGATACCGCAGAACGAGAAGGGCATTATTGCCGGCAGGAGTATAGGTGGCGGTGTAAACCTGCCCCTGCGACATATAAAGCGGAGAGGCGGAGAATGCCTTCGGCGTCACGAGTCCCGAGAGGGTCGCAGCCAGGGCACCCGTCTCCGCCACGAAGAGCGTGCTGGCGGTCGCCTGGATCTGAGGACCAAACAGTACCTGCCCGGTGGCGGCAAAGGCGAGAGCGCCGAATGTGGAGCACCGCGGCAGTTCCGTATCAAAGAAAAGAGTAGTCGTCTGTGAGCTTCCGATCGTCGTGACCTTTCCGTCACCGAAGACGCCGAGCGGAACGTCATCGGAGATTCCCAGTGCCGCCAGCACCGGATAGACTTTGACTGACAGCTGGACCGGGGCGGCTGTTCCTCCGTTGTTGGTAATCTGGAGGGAGAAGCGGACTTTGACCTTGTCCTCGGTCGTCCCGGCGCCCAGGATCGTTGTCTGGAGCGAACCCAGGCTCAAACACAACTGATTGGCCTGGTTCATCAATGGCGAGATGGACGGACTGCTTACGACGCCCGAAACACCCCGGCTGAAGGTGTCATAGTGCATTTGCGACAATCGCACGAGGTCTTCCACGAACGCCTGCTGGGCGAGCATGACAGAAACCGCGATCTTCTCCTCAATTCTCAATGCACCGGCGTCGGCACAGTAGCCACCGGCTGCAGCCGGGACTTGTCCCGTCCAGAATGCTCCATGGAGGAAGCAAAGTGGGGAGTCGGGGTCGGTCGTAAAAGCCAGACCGGCCATCTGGTTGCCCATGATCATCCCTTTGGTCCCCGCGGCGATCCATTTCAGCGTGCCGCTGTTGCCAAGTTCGTCGGCGGTGGCGGTCAGTGCCGTCTGGGTGGCGCGAGCCCCTCCGATCTGCAGTTCATTACGGAAGAACCTTGGCGTGGTTGTTTCATAGTCCAGAAGCAAAGCCGAGGAAGATGTTGTTGTGCTCAGTTCGGCTGCCAGCGCCTGATACTTCAGATACGCCAGGAGCGGACCATACGTATAGGGGTTGACGTAGAGCTTGCTGAACGCGTCAGACGCGGTCAGATAATCCGACTCCAGGGCATTGAGCAGCGTGCTGATCCCCGCTATCTTCGTGTTGTTCTGGTCGGGGACTTCGAGGTACTTGAGCATCCACGTGCTGAACCACTTGGCGGCATTCGGGGCGGATTGATAGAGAAGATCGTCCAGTCCCGCCGCTTGCGCGAACATATCACGCAGGCTGTTCTGGACCATTAACAGAGTGGTCGGACCGGAGACATTCACTCGAGGTTTGTTCTTGAACACATTCAAGTACTTCGAGTTCTTCAATGCCGCGTCCGCGTTCCGAATTCCCGCGGCGAAGCTGCGGGCAAACTGCTGGAAAGCCGGTGACGCGTTTTTGAGATTCTTGAAGCTCTCCATGGACGTACCGGACGTAAAGGCGAACTGCGTGACTTCGTACGCCAGGTCAACGCTCTGAGTGGTCGATGCGGCGGTCGTCGAATTGCGGCGAAGTTCGCTGATCCCTCCAGCCAGGGCTTCCACGCCGGCCGTCAAGGCCGTCTTGATGCCCGTATGGACCCGGTTCATTTGTTCCGGAACGACCCAGCTTTCCAGCGATGGAACACGGTAGGGGGATCTGGTATCTCCGATCAGATACCGACAATTCGCTCCCGTGAGTTCAAAGTAGTAGTCCAATCCGTCGGTGGCGATGTTCTCGCCAGGAATGGTTCCGGTGAACATGACCTTGTACCCCGAGGGAGTGGATGTCGCGGTAAGATCGATGGGATCTTGCCAAACCGGACCGCCGGCGGCGCGATAGTGCAGAACGGCCTTCTGGATGTCTGGCCCCCAGGATTGGACACCGATGTAGAGGTCGAGATTGGCACCGGCGACGATAATGGAATTAGGTATGTGGACAAATCCGCCATTCGCAGTCACATTGACGGTATAAGGATCAGTCAGGGCATCCTTGGCGGGGAAGGTGATCGTCGTCTTGTCGTCGATTTCCGCGGAGAGATAATAGTCGAACCCGTAGCTGCCGACCGCAGGGCCGGGAATACTGACGGTCCAGCCCCGATCGCCCTCTGAATGACACGGATAGGCGGTGAACGGCGGTACCGTGTTCGGATCATTCGGGTCGTTCGGGTCAATGCTGACGTTAGGATCCCGCGTGCGGACATACATGGTGATGGACCAGGGATTGGCCGTTCCCTGGGTTGTGAACGAGAGGTCGAGATTGTGGTTGGCGGTGACTCCTTTGCTCAATTCGAAATTCAGATCGTCCGGAAAAGCAAAATCTGGAACGGGATTGGCGACGTAGGAGAAGGCTCCGGACTTGGTGTCGCCCAGGACACTGACACGGCCGTTCCTCGTGGTCCCGTCGGCTACGTTGTTGATGGCATAGTACTTGAGCTTGAAGAGGAATTTATCGGTGACTGTCTTTCCGATACTCATGAATATTTTGTCATAGTTGTCGACCAGATCGGAGACAATGCCGCCCGTCCTGGCTGTGATACTGGTGTTGGGATCGATGTAGAACTCATTTATCAAAGGGGCGTCATTCTCGTCGTATGGTTCGCTCTTATCGTAGGGTACGATCGAGTTGACGACGATGTTCTTGGCGAGGCAGGCCTGGGTAGCGGCTTCGAGATCCTCAGAAGTATCGTAACCGTACAAAAAGTAGTAACTGTTGGGATCATTCCAATCAATGGCGTTGGGGTCGTAGCTGTTGGGATCGATTGCGGAGTTGCTCGCTTCATCGGTCACAAGGACGAAACTGCGGTTCGAACCGGGTCGGAAGGAAAGCTGTTCGGCCGCCATCTTGATGGCGTGGATACTGGGCTCGGTTCCACCAATGGCTTGGAAGCTGTCGATGATGCTCTGGAATTGATTGATATCCGTGATCCATTGTCCATTGTTCATGAACTCGGGCCAGCCGTCTTTTGTCCAATCATATTCATACGTCGGCGAGTTATAATCTCCATCCCTTTGTCCAAACCGGACAATGGCGAACCGCACGTCGATACCCGACGCGATCATATCATCCGCGAATGCCTTGATATTGTTCTTGATTGCCAGTTGATAGGGTCGCATGCTTCCGCTGTCGTCGACGAGAAAGACCATGTCCAGGAGAGGACGTTCGCCCGAGGTCTTGGCGATTGGCGGGGTCAGTCCGACGAACTTGGGCTGCAAAACCTCCGGCTGTCCTTCGTAAATCTTGAGTCCGGACACACCAAAGTCGGTGACGAGCAGTTGTCCCTGCCTGATAAGTACGTCGAGATAAACGAAGGGGAAGTTGGAGGCGTCGACGTTTACTACCTTCGCGCTGCCGGTGGTGTTAGGATCGGTCGCCGAAATTGCTGCAGGAAGGATGGGCGACAAACCGATAAAAACAAAAACGGAGAGGGCGCACAGCATTTTTCGAGCATGAGATTTCGTCATGACTGCAGTTCCTTTTGTCCAAAAATGGCATGCCTACCAACTTGGGGGCCTGATTCCGGCAAATAAGGTTCTTTAAGCTCTCAATCCGGTTCTATTCGAGTTCAACCTTATTTATTTGCGTTAAATTACTTATAAGCGATTTCGGTTAATCAGTCAAGCTAAAAAAAAAGGTATTTTCTCCGAAGTTGCTGCTTCCAAACGCATTAATATGCGAGGGACATTTGGATGTCACGTGACCTGTCGGAGAGTGTCATTCATGTGCCGGACCCTGAAGTCGGACCATTGATCGGGTTTGTCGGGTCGTTGGTGTTCAGTAATGTTGATGGGTCGAAGGCATTGTTCAGCGGGTCCGAAGGGCTGTAGGTCTGAGGAAGGTTATAGTTGTTTAATGTCGGTGCTTCAGGATTTATGGCATCCGTGATGGCCTGCTCGACCACCGACGAAACCACGGACTCAAGCACGGGGGTGAGGCTCGACATATCGCACCCGGTGGCGGCGACGAGAAATGGGGAAATCATTGCCAAGACAATCAACATCAGCGACATATTCTTATTGCTGCCCATCTTCATCTCCTCATTATTCCTCTGAATTCCGCCTTAAAGTATATTTGTTCTTCCGGCACATTACAATATGCTACAACAACGAGAAGGGCACTGCTATAATTTTTGTTCATGAGTGACAAATTGACGGACATCAATGGGGCGTTTTCGACGCCGGCAATGAAGCAGTATGCCGAGCAGAAGGCTCAGGCCGGGGATGCCATTCTGTTCTTCAGAATGGGCGATTTTTACGAGATGTTTTATGAGGACGCCAAGACGGCGTCCAAGGTGCTCGGACTGGCATTGACGAGTCGGAGCAAAGGGGAAAATCCGGTACCGCTGGCCGGTGTGCCGTACCATGCGCTGGAAAGCTACCTGGCGCGAATGGTGCGGGCGGGGTACAAGGTGGCCATCAGCGAACAGATCGAAGACCCGAAACTGGCCAAGGGGGTGGTCAAGCGGGAGATTGTGCGGATCGTCACCCCGGGTACCCTGACGGAAAACATCATGCTTCAGGACCGCGAGGTCAACTATCTGGCGAGCTGCTACTTCAACGGCGAGAGCGGCGGAATCGCCTGGGTGGAGCTCTCAACCGGAGAATTCCAAGCCATCACGGTACCGTCGGAGCAGGTGATCGACGAACTGGTGCGACTCAGGCCCGTGGAACTCCTCCTGCCGGAACTGGACACGGAGCAGGAGGCGCCGATGTCTGCCAGGTTCCGCCGGTTGGCCAGACAGTTCCATGAGATTACCGAAGGGACGGTAACCTACCGGGCCGGATGGTGGTTCGACGAAACGCAGGCGAAAAACGCCCTGACGAAGCAATTCGGCACCGTTGGCCTGGAAGGCTTCGGGTTCGAGGGATTCGACGTGTCGTTATCGGCGGCGGGCGCGATCCTGGAGTACCTGGCGGAAACACAAAAGACGACACTGGAACATATCCGGCGAATCCAGCAGGTCTCGCGCAGCAAATTCCTGCAGATCGACCAGACGACGGTGCGATCGTTGGAGCTGGAGCGGACGATGCGTACGGGCAGCCGGGAGGGAACGCTCCTGGGAATCATGGATCAGACGAATACCGCGATGGGCTCGCGCCGGCTGAGGCAGTGGGTGCTCTATCCGCTGCGAGACTATGACGAGATCGTGCTTCGTCAGGATGCGGTGGATTTACTTTTGCAACGGCCGGACGTCATGCGCCAGATTCGCGTGGAACTCAAGCATCTGGCCGATATGGAGCGGATCGTGTCGCGAGTGGGAACGCGCCGGGCGTCGCCGAGAGACGTGGCCTCGCTGGGAGAGAGTTTCAGACGGCTGCCCAAGTTGATGGAAGTCCTGGAACCGGTTCGAATCGCCGGTTCACTCCTGGAAGGGATCTGCGGGCAGATGGGTGGTCTGGAAGAACTGGGCGATTACATCGGCAGGGCGATTGTGGATCAGCCGCCGGCAAATCTGCGCGACGGCGGAGTCATGGCGGACGGATTCGACAGCGAACTCGACCGGTTGCGGTCCATCAGCCGCGATGGGCAGGCGTGGCTGGCGCAATTCCAGGCTCGTGAGCTCGAGCGAACGGGAATTCCAAATCACAAAGTGGGGTTCAACCAGGTCTTCGGATACTACATCGAGATCACGCATACAAATCGCGACAAAGTCCCTCCCGAATATCACCGCAAGCAGACCGTAAAGAATGCGGAACGGTACATCACGGAAGAACTGAAGCACTACGAGCAGGAGCAGCTTACCGCCGAGGATCGGGCCAAGGAACTTGAAACGCAGCTCTTCGAAAACGTGCGTCAGCAGGTGGCCGAGAAGATCGAAGTCATTCAGCGGGCGAGTGACGCGATCGCCAGGCTGGATGTCCTGACCTCCTTCGCCTATATCGCGTCCATGCGGGGCTACGCTCGGCCGCAGATCGTGACCGAGCCGATCCTGCAGATCAATCAGGGGCGACACCCGGTGCTCGATGTGACCCTGGCGGAAAAATTCGTGCCCAACGACACGGATTTGAAACCCAACAAGACTACGATGATGATCATCACCGGTCCGAACATGGCCGGAAAGAGCACCTACATCCGCCAGGTGGCGCTGCTCGTGCTCATGGCGCAAACGGGATCGTTCATCCCCGCTAAGGAGGCGACGATCGGTCTGTGCGATCGGATATTCACCCGCGTGGGCGCGTCGGACGAACTGACCCGCGGGCAGTCGACATTCATGGTCGAGATGACCGAGGCTGCAAACATCCTCAATAACGCCACGGCGCACTCGCTGGTCATCCTGGACGAAATCGGACGCGGAACGAGTACCTACGACGGGCTTGCCCTGGCCTGGGCCATCGCGGAGCATGTCGCCAAGCATATCCACGCCCGGACGCTCTTCGCGACGCACTATCACGAATTGACGGAACTGGAGGAACTCCTGGAGGGCGTGAAGAATTTCAATATTCTGATTCGCGAGTGGCACGACCAGATCGTCTTTCTGCACAAAATCGCCGCGGGCGGGACGGACAAGAGCTACGGGATTCACGTCGCCCGGCTGGCGGGCATGCCGAAGGAAGTGATCGGCCGGGCGAGGACCATCCTGGCGGAGTTGGAGCGAAATTTCGCCCGGGAAGCCAAGCTCCCGGAACTGGGCGGAAAGGGCGATGGCAACGGCGACCTTTTCGACCAACCTTCGTCGGCCATCGTTGACGAGCTCAAGGATTTGCAGTTGGATCATATCACGCCATTGCAGGCGATTCAGATTTTGCACGATCTCCAAAGTCGAGTGAAAGGTGAAGCGAAATGATGGCTATTCTTTTGGAACGGTTCTGGTTGCTCCTGGGCCTGGGGGTGGTTCTCTCCGTGTTCTCCTTCATGAGAGCGATCGATAGGCGGACGAAGTTCTGGCTGATCGCCGCCAAGGTCGTGCCCGCTGTGTTCCTCGTGCTCGTCGTGATCAACCTGCGGGTGGTGACCGATCGCGAAGCGCTCAAACGCCAACTGGACAGACTGGTGACGGTGTGTGAAAATGGCGACACGGTGGCGCTGGGGGCACTGATGGACAAGGATTTTTCCGC
Source organism: uncultured Phycisphaerae bacterium (assembly GCA_964563935.1). Classification (GTDB taxonomy): domain Bacteria; phylum Planctomycetota; class Phycisphaerae; order JAAYCJ01; family JAAYCJ01; genus JBAZZQ01. Next base: position 43,456 of record CAZLZE010000010.1, read on the forward strand.
GAGCGGCATGGACAAGGACCAGTTGCTGGCGGCGGTTCACGATATTTTTCGGCGGCTGAAGATCGAGCAGGTGCGTTTCTCTGATGTGCAGGTGAATCCACCGCCTCCGGTGATCAAGGTGGCTTCGTATGCGCATATCGTCAGCAAGAGCGGCGCGGACTTCAGTTGGATTCGATCCGATTGGGAACTGACCTTCCGGAAGAATGGCGATACCTGGATGTTGTTTGAGGTCCGGCCGATCGGATTGATGGCCCAGCCGGTGAAGGATATCCGTGAAGTGCTCAATGCATCGCGAGGCGTGAACTAAGGCGCCTGTCCGAACGGTCGTCATTGCGAGCGAAGCAGTCTGGCGTACGAGCGGCAGGCGGATTTGACAGCGTATTTTGCTTGCCTGCAAGTGTCCCTGATGTAAACTTATGAAAGTTTGTGCCTTGCGAACGTCAGGGCTGATGTTGGCGAACAATAGCGGCATCATATATGAAATGTGAAATAACAGGAGCGAACGATGGGTCTTAAGATTTACCTGGACGGACAACTGGTGGAGCGGGAACAGGCGAAGGTCAGCGTGTATGATCACGGACTGTTATATGGCGACGGCGTATTCGAGGGGATTCGGTGCTACAACGGAACCGTCTTCCAGATGGACGCTCACGTGAACCGGCTTTACGACTCCGCAAAGGCGATTCGGCTTGAGATCCCGATTGCACGGGATGCGATGAAGAAGGCCATCGTCGATACGCTGGCTGCCAATAGTCTCAAGGACGCCTACATTCGTCTGCTGGTAACGCGGGGCGAGGGCTCGCTCGGACTGTCACCAAAGAACTGCAAACCGTCCATCGTCATCATTACCGACAAGATTACCCTGTATCCGCCGGAGCTGTACGAGAAGGGGCTGGAGGTGATCACGTGCACGACGATGCGCAATCACCCCAACGCGCTCTCGCCGCGGATCAAGTCCCTCAATTATCTGAACAATATTCTCGCCAAGATCGAGGCTCTGGACGCCGGGGTGTTGGAGGCCATCATGCTGAATCACCTGGGCTTTGTCGCCGAGTGCACCGGGGACAATATTTTCATCATTCGCGACGGAAAAATGATCACGCCGCCCAAGGAATCTGGAATTCTGGAAGGGGTCACTCGCGACGTGGTGATGAAACTGGCCAGGGAACAGGGTATCGGAGTCACGGAAGAGAATCTCACGCGGTACGATCTCTATACCGCCGACGAGTGCTTCCTGACAGGCACAGCCGCCGAGGTGATTCCCGTAACGAAAATCGACGGACGATCGATCGGGGATGAGAAGGTCGGCCCGGTAACCAAAAAACTGATGGCGGCGTTTCACGAATTCGTGCGGAGAGGGTAGACAAAAGACACGAATCAGAACGAATGTGGGAATTCCTGGGCAATTCAGGGAGAAACAGGTAATGTCCGATTCACGGTTAAACAAACTCGCGAAGGTATTGGTCAACTATTCGGTGCGGATCAAACCGGGCCAGTTGGTGCGGATCGCCGGCGCTTCGGTGGCCGAACCCCTGATCGTCGAACTCTATCGGGAAATCGTCCTGGCGGGTGGGCATCCGGCGGTGTTCATGACCCCGGAAGCCGTCGTGGAGATCCTGTACAAACACGGCAACGAAGACCAGCTCAAGTACATTTCGCCCATCGCGTGGACCATGGTGGAGAAAATCGATGCGTCGATTGGGATCTGGGCGAGCGAAAATACCAAATCGCTTTCCAATTGCGATCCAGCCAGGCAGGCGATGGCGTCGGCGGCCCTCAAGCCATACAAAGACAAATTCTTCGAGCGGGCGGGCAAGGGCGAACTCAAGTGGGTGGGGACGCAGTTCCCCTGCCAGGCCAATGCGCAGGACGCGGAAATGTCATTGGCGGAATACGAGGATTTCGTCTACGATGCCGGCCTGCTGAACGAGCCGGACCCGGCTGCCGCGTGGCGAAAGGTCGAAGAACGTCAGCAGCGACTGGTCGATTTCCTGGCGGACAAGAAGGAAGTTCGAATGACCACGCCCCAGGGGACGGATGTTCGATTCGGCGTGGAGGACCGGCGGTGGATCAACTGCTGCGGGCATGAAAATTTCCCCGATGGCGAAGTCTTCACCGGTCCCATCGAGGATTCGACCGAGGGGACCGTCGCGTACAGCTTCCCTGCGGAACACGGCGGACGTGAGGTGATGGACGTCGTATTGACATTCAAGGCAGGACGCGTCGTGGACGCCCGTGCGAGCAAAAACGAGGACTACCTGATCAAAATGCTCGACCAGGACGAGGGCGCCCGCATACTGGGCGAGTTGGCGTTCGGGTGCAATTACTCGATCACGCGGTACACGAAGAACACCCTGTTCGACGAGAAAATCGGAGGCACGTTCCACACAGCAGTAGGCTCGGCCTATCCCGAAACGGGGGCGAAAAACCAATCCGGACTGCACTGGGATATGGTCTGCGACCTCCGGCAGGGGGGCAAGGTGATTGTGGACGGAAAGCTGATCAGCGAAAACGGAAAATTCGTGGACTCGCACTGGCCGGGAAACTAGCGGTCTGTCCCGCTTGTGATCTTCTCTGGTCTATCTTTATCCTACTTGCTCTCAAGCCAGTTCTCGCCCGACGCCGCATCGACCTTGACCGGCACGCTCAACGGCATGGCGTTGCACATCAGGGGAACAATCATCTCCCGAACTCGCGGTTCGTCGATCTTGGCCACTTCGAACACCAATTCATCGTGAACCTGAATAAGAAGCTTGGCCGGGATCTTCCCCTCGCGGATCTGCTTGTGAATGTTGATCATCGCCATCTTGATCATATCCGCAGCCGAACCCTGAACGACGGTATTGACCGCGGTCCGCTCAGCAAAGGCGCGGACAGCCGGGGTCTTGGAATGAATGTCGGGAATCGGACGCCGACGCCCCATCATCGTGACGGCGACACCCGTATCCCGGGCCTTCTGAATACAGTCATTGATGAACGTCTTCACCTGCGGATAGCGGGCGAAATATTGGTCGATGAACTTCTGGGCCTCGGTCCGGCTGATGCCCAGAACCTGCGAAAGTCCGTGGGCGCTTTGCCCGTAAATGATGCCGAAGTTCACGGTCTTGGCGATGCGACGCTGATAGTCGGCCACGCGGTCGATCTCAACACCGAACACCTGGGCCGCGACGAACGCGTGAATGTCGCGGTCCGTCCGGAACGCCTCCACCAGATTGGCATCACCGCACAAGTGGGCGAGGAGACGCAGCTCAATTTGCGAATAGTCGCACGTGAGCAGGCAATTGTTCACTGGATCGCCCGGTACAAAAGCGGAGCGGATCTGCTTGCCGATGTCCGACCGAATGGGAATGTTCTGAAGGTTCGGCTCGCTCGAACTGAGCCGTCCGGTCGTGGTGACCGTCTGGTTGAAGGACGTGTGGATCTTTCCTGTACGGGCGTTGACCATCTCCGGGAGCTTGTCAACGTATGTGCTCTTGAGTTTCTGGATCTGGCGGTACTCCAGGACAAGCCGGGGCAGAGGGTGCAGCGACGCGAGCTCTTCCAGGACGTTAACGTCGGTGCTTCGCCCGGTCTTGGTCAATCGGGATACGGGGAGCTTCAACTCATCGAAGAGCACCTCCGCGAGCTGCTTGGGCGACTCGATATTGAAAATGCGTCCTGCGGCTCGGAAGACTTCGTCGGCGATGTCCGCGGTCCTGTCGCCAAGTTGTTTGGAAAGCGCTTTGAGTTTCTCCTTGTTGATGGAAACCCCTTCGTACTCCATGTCCACCAGGACCTCCAGCATGGGCATTTCAATGTTCGCGAACAGATCTGTCATCCCCGCCAGGCGGAGACGTTCGGAGAGAACCTCGTAGAGTCGCCACGTGATGAGCGCATCCTCCGCCGAGTAATCAGTAACCTTGTCCGTCGCGACCTGATCGAGCGTGAGCTGCTTCGGACCTTTGCCGATGAGTTCGCCGATCTTGATCGTCTTGTAGTTCAGGAGTTCCTGGGCCAGGTAGTCCATTCCATGGCTGGGACGCGACGGATCGAGCACATAACTGGCGATCATCGTATCAAAGTAGACCCCAGCCACGTTGATCCCGGCCTTTCGCAGGACAAGAATATCATATTTCAGGTTCTGTCCGATCTTCTTGATCTTCGGGTTTTCCAAAAGCGGCCGCACGACGTCCAGCGACTCCGTCATGTCCAGATGTTTGGCGTCGGACGATCGCAGAGGCAGATACCATCCCGTCGTGTTATCGGCGGCGAACGATATCCCCACCAACTCCGCCTGAATGGGGTCCGTACCCGTCGTCTCAGTGTCCAAACAGAGAAGTTCCGCAGCCGACCACTCCTTGACGAGCTTTCGGAGTTGATCCGACGATTGGATACGCTCAAAACGAGTCGCCTGGGGCGCGACGACCGCTTTTTCCTCCTTGGGCTGGCGAGTTGCCTTGGCCTGGAGTCCAAGCTGCTGTGCGAAGCGGGAAAAACCGAGCTCCTCGAACAGATTGACCAGTGCCTGCTCGTCGGGAATACGCTGTCGCCAGGATTCGGGCTCAAACTCCACGGGGATGGCATCGTCAATCAGTGTAACCAGTTGCCGAGACAATCTGAGCGTTTCGGCATTCTTCGGATCAGCCAGGTAGTTCCGGATCTTTTCGGGAAGCTTCTCCCGGCTTGCCAGAATATTGTCGATCCCGCCGAACTCCTGCACGAGCTTGACCGCCGTCTTGGGTCCCACGCCCGGCACACCGGGGACATTGTCGATGGCATCACCCATCAGGGCCAGAACATCCACGACTTGTTCCGGTTTCAACCCCTTCTCCGCCTGGAGAACGGCAGAATCGATGAATCTCTCCTTCGTACTGTCGTAGATACGGACCGTGGGGCAAAGCAGCTGCTCGAGATCCTTGTCCTTGGAGCAGATGACAACATCGATACCAGCCTGGCAGGCTTTACGGGTCAAAAACGCGATAACATCGTCGGCCTCGAAACCCGGCACAACCAGGACCTTGACCCCCATCTTGGCGAGCACTTCCTGAACACGCTTGACCTGAATGACCAGATCATCGGGCATGGGTGGGCGATTGGCCTTATACTCAGCAAAGATCGTGTCCCGATATGTCTCCCCCGGCGGATCAAAGATCGCGACAATGTAATCCGGTTTATGTTCCCGGAGTATCTTCAATACAACCGATGTCATCCCGTAGGTTGCGTTGGTGGGCTCTCCGGAGGGACTGCTCAGCCGGCGGATGGCGTAATAGGATGCATAAAGGTGCGAATGTCCGTCCAGAATGTATAACTTCTTACTCATGAACCCCTGAATTCCTTTCCACGGCACCGCATTACGCGATGCCAACATCAAGAGAAGGTGGCACAAACCCAGCCTATCTTTGTATTTTAGACCAGTTTGAATCGGCCTCGTCAACTTTTTTGTTGACTAGCGGTGGAAATGTTCTTAACTTTAAGCATACCATATACTTGCTTGACGATGCAGCGAGTGACAGAGTAGAAAGACGCATACCGAAAGGAGCCCGCAGTTATGGCCGTCCAACCGTCCGCCGGTCGAAGCGTACCGCTGTTTGTACTGATCATTTTCATAGTCCTGTTTCTGATCGCCACAACCGGGGTGGTCCTGCTCTTCGTGAACCAGGAAAGCGTCCGACAGCAGGCCGCACAAGATAAGAGCTTGTTCGATACCTATGTGGGTCCGGGCGTATCCTCGAAGTTAGACCCGTACAAGGCACTGGGATCCTCCTCACGCCCGAACAAGACGGCCGTCGCGGCGCTGGTGGAAGAGCGGGACGAACTCGCTCGCCTCTTGACGGGCAATAAAACCTCCATGTCAAAGGAAGCTGCTGAACGGCTGGACAAGACAATCCTCTCCCTGCCGAAAGACTCGGCACAGGAAAAAAAATTCCGTGAAATCACCAAGTCGGATCTGATCGGTGCGCTGCAGCAGGCGATTCTCCTGGTCAAGAGTCAGATGGACGAGACTGCCGCGGTCCAGGAGCAGCTCGGAAAAACGCAAAAAGACCTGGCGACGGTGACGGCGAAGGTCAAGGAACTGGAGGACGCATTCGGGGGGAAAACAAAAGAATTCCTGACGCTGCTGGCCGATCTGCAGAAAAGGTTCGATGCGGAAAAACAAAGTTTCAACGAACAGTTGGAGACTGTCAAGGGCCAAGTCAGCAAGGACCTGCAGGACAAGCTGACTGCCATGGGCAAAACATTCAATAGCCACACGGACGAACTCCGCGAAATGGTCCGCCGAAATCTGCAGATGCTGATCAAGGCGACCACGGAGGCGGGGCCGACGGAATTTCGCGCCGCTTCCCTGATGACCGTGGATCAGTTGACGCAGAAGACCGACGGTGAAGTCCTGGACGTCACTGGTCCAATGTATTACATCAGCGTGGGAACCAAACAGGGCATCAAACCGGGAATTCGGTTCGACGTCATCTCGCGACATCAGGAAGGACAGGTCAACCCCGCGGTCAAAGCGGTGCTGGAAGTGACCGACGTGGGAGAAATGACCGCCGAAGCCAAGCTGATCTGGTCCCTGCCCGGCGACCCGGTGATTCAGGGCGACCGCCTGATCAATATGGTCTTCGACCGCGACCTGAAACTGAACTTCTTCGTTCTGGGCGAGTTCGATTTCACTGGCTCGGGAATGATCGATCCGAACGGATATCAAAAAGTGGTGGATGCGGTCACCCGGTCGGGTGGCAAGGTGAGCAAACAGCTCTCGCCGACTGTCAATTTCGTCGTGATGGGGCTTCCGCCGGAGAAGGCACTTCCCGGTCAGGATGCTCAAAAACAGTCGCAGCAAATGCGGATGTATGCGGATCTGAAGGACCAGATTCAAGCCCTGGGCGTGCCTGTCGTCACCCCGGAGCTTTTCGTCAAATACACCGGATACGGCAGACTCCAATAATCCGATTGGGGGTACGTTCATATGGGTAAAGAAAAACCACGTCTCGGACGAGGACTCGCCTCATTGCTGGGCGCCGTTGCGGACCCGGTTCCGGTCGAAGTTTCCATTCCGGGGGTAAAAGATTCTGCGATGGATGTCCAGCCTCCCTCGGTATCGCCGGCGACCGCGCCTTCACATGCCGTGGGATCGCCCACCCTGACGCGGCTGATTCCCGTGAACCGTATCGATCCCAATCCATTTCAACCGCGATTGCAGGTCGATCCCCAAGCCCTGGCCGAACTGGTCGAATCGATCCGCCAGCATGGCGTGGTTCAGCCGATTGTGGTACGTCCACGCGGCGAGCGTTATGACCTGGTAGCAGGGCAGCGGCGCCTGGAGGCGGTGCGCCGGCTGGAAATGGCAGCCATTCCCGCCATCGTCCGTGAGGCGACCGATCAACAAATGTTGGAAGTCGCCCTCATCGAAAACATCCAACGCGAAGACCTCAATTGCGTAGACCGGGCCGCCGCGTACCGAAACTTCCAGAAAACATTCACCCTTACAGCCGAGCAGATCGCCGAACGTCTGGGGCAGGATCGTACGACCGTAACCAACTATCTCCGGCTGCTGTCCCTTCCCGAACGAGTCCTGGAACTGCTCAAATCCGATAGCCTGACGATGGGCCATGCCAGAGCACTGGTAGCGATGGAGAATCCCGAGGAACAGACGAAACTGGCCTTGAAGATCGTGCAATTGGGGATGTCCGTGCGCCAGACCGAAGCTATGGTCGCCAGAATCAAATCGGGACACGTCGAGGGAAAAACGCCCCAGCCCAAGAATCCCAACATCGCCGATCTGGAACAGCAGATGATGCGATCCTTGAGTACCAAGGTCCACGTGATCCCTTCGCGAAAGAAGGGGACGGGAAAAGTCGTGATTGAGTTTCATTCGCTTGATGATTTCGACCGGATCCTTGATCGCATCTGTGGCTCAGACCGAGATGATCTGTAACCCGTATTAACTGTGCAGCTTAACGCCTTTCCTGCCGAAGGACCTCGCCGTTTTGGACAATTTTTCCTTATTCGTAATATTTCTCCATAACTCTCAATTAAAGTCATACCGATTCCTGCCGATGAACCTGATATTAAGTAATTGTTTACTTGGTGGGATGAAGAAGATCGCCGCAAACGCGAAGGTCGTGTCTGACGACCCTGATGGATTGATCCATCGGTAACTCGGAAATTGCGGTGGTATGGGGATGGATTCCTTGTGTATGGTGGATAACCCCCCGCGACAGCAGCGATCTGTCCGCTGTGGACCGGTTCCGCGGGGCGAGGAATTTTTTCTAAAGGGAGAGTCCAATGAATCGGAAGATGACTCTGGGGATGCGAATAGGGTTTGGGTTTGGTGTGTTGATCCTGATTGCCCTCCTGGTTGAGTCCTGGTCCATGTACAACATGAAAGGAGTCTGCACGCAGTCCACGCGGATGGCCAGGGAGTATGTTCCCGAAGTCGTGGTGGCCAACGGTGTCGAACGATCCTATGCGGCTGCCATGCTCCACTTGCGAACATACGGCTACACGGAGGATCCTGCCGAATTGGAGAAGGGACGCAAGTACCTCGACGAAGTAAAGAAATCTATCGGTGAGGGCAAGGAGTTGGCCAAGAAGGCTGAATCACTCACTGGTCTGGGCGGTTCCCTCAACAAGCTGGACGAAAAACTGGCGGAATACGAGCAATGCATTCTCGAGACCATCCAACTGGTTGAAGCCAAGAAACGGACTCTCGACGAGATACGCTCAGCCGGGGAAACCTACGTGAAGAACTGCTCGGAATTCAAGCAGGTACAGACGGACACCTTGGAGAAGGAAATCAAGGATGGGCTGCCGGCTGAGAAGCTCAGCGAGCGAGTCAGGAAGTCCGTTCTCATCGATGACGTCCTGGTCCAGGGATATCGGCTGCGATTATCCGTCCAGCGGGCAATCACGGAACGAAACGGTGAGGCGATCAAGACGGCATCGCTCAATTTTGCCAAGATACAGGCCGATCTGGACGCCGCGCAGGCGATAACGACGCAGGACGCCAATCTCAGACAGATCCAGAACATCAGGGCCGCGGCGGATGCTTACAAACGTCAGTTGGAGAAGTTTGGCAATCAATTGATGGAATTGCAGAGCATGGCGCAGCGACGCCTCGTGGTCGCGAATGAACTTTTGGGTCAGGCCCGAACGTTGGCGGCTGCGGGAACCGACGATCTCGTCAAAATGGCGGATAGTTCGGTGTGCCACCTCCTGGCAACGTCGAAGTTGATGATCGGTGGACTGGTGTTGTCCACCATGTTGGGCGTACTCTTGGCCTGCATCATCACCCGGGGGATAACTCGACCGGTGAACCGGATCATAGCCGACCTGACCTCGGGTGCGGATCAACTTGCTGCCGCCGCGGAGCAGGTGGCGTCGGCAAGCCAGCAAGCTGCGGAAGGTGCCACTGAGCAGGCTTCCAGCCTGGAAGAAACAAGCTCGGCTCTGGAAGAAATGGCTTCGATGTCCAAGACCAACGCCGACAATGCCGAGAAGGCCAACGAACTGATGAATCAGACGACATCTGTGGTCAGCCAATCGCAGACCGTCATGCACCAAACCTCCGACGCAATGGCCAGGGTCAACGACGCCTCGGCCAAGATCGCCAACATCATCAAGGTCATCGAAGAGATCGCCTTCCAGACCAACCTCCTGGCCCTCAATGCCGCCGTCGAAGCCGCTCGTGCCGGTGAGCACGGCAAGGGCTTTGCCGTGGTGGCCGACGAGGTCCGGAACCTTGCCCAGCGATCGGCCCAGGCCGCCAACGAAACCGCTCAACTCATCAGCGACACCATCGAACGCGTCAAGAAGGGCACTGAGCTGAATATCGAACTCGAGCAGAGTTTTGCCAAGGTCAACGACAGTGCCGGTCAGGTGGCCGGTCTGGTCGACCAGATCGCCAATGCGTCGAAGGACCAAGCCAGGGGCGTCGACCAGATTAATTCCGCCATGGCCCAGATGGACAAAGTAATACAGTCCAGCGCCGCCGGCGCCGAAGAGTCGGCATCGGCGTCCGAGGAACTTTCGTCACAGGCCCAGGTACTGCGTCAGACGGTGGATCAGTTGGCCGTGCTGGTGGGACGGAATCAGTCGGGGCATCTCGCCGCTCCGCAGGCTTTCAAGAAGACCGGCAGGAACTCGGCGGTCAACCCGCCAGCCCATACGGCTTCGACACATACGACGGAATCCGTCCCTGGCACACTCCAGGAATTCTGATCGCGTCCATCATCATCGGTGGTAACTGGCAGGTCCGGCCGGGAGCCTTCTCCCGGCCGGCTCATTTCCATCCCTGCCCGATCCTCTGCTTCTTCATGATCCTTGGATGTGACAAATCTCTCCACCTCCGGCGCAACCCGCCAACACCGTGTAGGACCCCCGCCCTCTTCCCTCCGTCATCCTCCTCTCTTCCCCAGCCTGACCCAAAACTCCTGGCACACTCCGATCTTTCGGTCTTCGATGATTTCCTTAGCGGAACAATTCAAGAGGAACTATAATGAGGGTTATTCAACCGATGGTTGAGGAGGAATCCATAGACCTTTTTAAGATGATGATCAGACCATGATTTATAAAAGGAGTTAAAAATGGTCGTGCGGAAGTGGATACTGGGGCTGGTCGTGATGGCAGGGGTGGGCTTGGCGGGAGCGCAGACGCAAACGACAAAACCCAACGAGGCGGGCGAACCCCAGTTTGACCCCAAAGCGGCGCAGATCCTCAAGCAGGTGATTGAGAAATACGAGAAATGCAAAACGTATCAGGACCAGGGTAAGGTCGTATATGTGGCCAATGAGGATGGCAAGGAGACCAAACGCAGTTTCGACGTGAAACTCATTTTTGAACGTCCGAATCGCAGGCGCTTCGTCTGGCCGAGTCTGACCCTGCTCTGCGCCGGGCAGTCGTGCCTGGTATACTATCCGGAACTCCAGCAATACATGATAGTGAAGGCGCCGCCAGCCATTACCCAGTCGTTCCTCAAGGACATTTTGATGGAGGACTATCTGACCCTGATTCTGGCCGCGCTGGTGAACGAACGGCCGTATGAGATGATCGTCAGTACCCTCAAGCGACTGGCTTTTGAGGGGACTATCGAGAAGGGTGGACGAAAGTACGATCAGATCTATTTTGTTGAGGGAGCGGACCGAACGGATCTTCTGATCGATACGCAGTCCATGCTGTTTAACCATATCTCCATCTATCCTGCGAAGGCGAAGACGAAGAAGTGGGCACTGCAGGTGATGTATGAAAAAGTGGAACTCGATTCCCCCGTGCCACCATCCATGTTCAAAATTGAGGCGCCCGCCGGAGCGAGGAAAGTCGATCGAATCTCCTTCACTCGGCAATATGCCTATCCGAAACTGAATCAGCCGGTTCCCGACGTGCCTCTGGGTATGATGGATTCGGACAAGAAAGTGAATGTCAAAAACCTGCTGGGATCGAAAGTGACATTCCTGGTCTTCTGGGCCACGTGGTGCCCACCGTGCCTCAAAGAACTGCCGAAACTTCAGGAGTTGTTCGCTGAATACCAGTCAAAAGGGTTTCAGATCATCGGAGTCTCCGTTGATATGGATACGCTGCCCGATGAGGTCAAGCGAACGGTTCGGGAAATGGGATTAACGTTCCCCAATCTGTGGGACAAGGAAGCCCAGCTATCCGACATGCTTCTTGTGGAAAAAGTCCCGACCATGATGGTCCTGGATAACAAGGGAAATATCCTGCAGGCCCACGTGGGGTCGACGGCGGATTCGTTGCGGGAGTACCGATGGATCGTCGAACAGGCGATCGGTCAGATGCCAAACGGCAACCCGAAATAGGAGGATGCGCCGATGTGGAAACGGTGTGCGTCTTGGGGGGTGCTTGCTGCCATTGTAGCAGGCTGCGGGAGTGGATCCGGAGTCGAGAACAGTCCGGTGACGTGGAAGCAGTATCCGATTGCCGATCGACCCGTGAGCCTGAACACCAGCAATGGGGGATACATCATTCTGGCGGACTTCGATCAGAGCGGACAGCCTGATGCCGCCTCCGGATTTGAATCAAGCGAAGCCGTCGTCCTGCATATGCAGGACTCGGTTGCGAATTGGACATCAACGGTCTTGGCCAGGAACTTGGGCGAGGTATACTCCCTGGCGGCGGACAATCTGCGGAATTCCGGTCAAATGGACATTGTCGCGGCCACGGCAGGGGGGATGCGATTGCTGCTTTCACCGTCGTTTGCCGGACCGGTGTCCGGGGCCTGGAGTCTCTCCACGTTTGACAACCCTGCAGGGACTACGAGTTGGAACGATGTGAAAATCGCCCAATTGGACGAACAGCCGGAAAAGGAAATCATCGGCACAAGCTCCGCCGGACGAGTCATTACCATATGGCAGACGTCCGGACTGGTGACAGGGGCGTCCGTATACACCCCGGCGGTAATTGCCTCGGATCTTTCGTCCGGGTTCCAACGGCTGGCGATTGCCGATATCGATCAGGATGGTTTTCTGGACATTGTTGCCGTAGGTCCGGACAGCGGAATAGTCTGGCTCCAGAATCCGGGTGGCGCGAGTATTGCGGTTCCGTGGCCGGTTCGGTCCATCGCCACGAACTTGGGATATACTCGCCTGGTGATCTCGGATCTCGACAACGACGGCGATCCTGACGTCGCGGTGACCGAGCCGACGGGCGGCCGCGTCTGGTGGTTTGAGAATCAGGGCTCGCCGCGGACGGATGCCTGGCTGACGCACTTGCTGGCGGATCTCTCGCCTCACGAACCGGATGCGATGAGCGTAAGCGCTCCGGCTGACACGAAGATTCCCGATCTCTTTGTGGGGACCAGCGGGATCGATCCGACAATCTATCGGCTGCGGCAGTACAACGATCCGCGATTCCTTTGGCAGGTGTTTGTGGTTGATACGCCCGGTTCTGCCGTCGGTGAGTTGCCGGTCGGTGATATCGGCGGGACGGGCGGTCCTGATTTCGCCACTACCCTCGCCGGGTCGCCCACGCCGGTGGTCTGGTACCAGCGGCAGTAGTTCAAACACGAGAGAAGGGGCCATAGACCATGGTGACCAAAAACAACGTGGAGATTGAAGCGAAGATCGCAGTGGATGACCTCGATGCCATGGAAGCCAGGCTTCGAGAATTGGGGGCCGTCAGAAAAGGGGAATATACAGAGACGGACACATTCTTCGATTTCCCCGACAAGCGTCTGAAGACAGCGGATTCCGCCCTTCGGCTCAGGGAGCGGCGAGATCTGGCGACCCACAAAAGCAACTACCGGCTGACATACAAGGGACCAAGGCAGAAGGGACCCTTCAAACATCGCGCGGAAATCGAATTCAGCGTGGATCAGCCGGAGAATGTCCAAGCCATGCTGGAGGTTCTCGGGTTTCACGCCATTATCAGCTACACCAAGCGTCGAAATTCCTGGTCGTTCGATCGCTGCGACATCGAAGTGGACGAAATCGAGGGGATTGGTAAGTTCATCGAGGTCGAAGGTCCGGATGAAGCGTGCATCCGTCAGGTGCTCGCGTCGCTGGCCGTGGAAGATCGGCCGGTGATTCAGGAGAGCTATCTGTCCATGGTGATCAAGAAACAATGTGGGATATAATCACCCCTTAACATTTCCTAACCTTTTGCTTGACAATGGTTTTGACCGTTGTTAAAAGAAACTGAGGTCTGTGATTTGGCAATTCTTCTTTGTTAAGGAGTTTATAGTTATGGTGACCAATCTGATGCTGGCTGCGGATAAAATGCTGGGCATCTTCCCCAAACCGCTGTGGTATGCTCTCCTGATCATCCTGATTGTTATCGTGATTATTCTGTACATCAAGTATCGCAAGGAAATCAACCCGAAATAACCGTTCTGACAGGTTCGTTTTCCTGTACAACTTCATATTGCCCGAACCCGGTCCCGTGGGGTTGTTGGGATAGGCTTCAAGTTCAATATCTTCATAATTCTTCGCGTCAGGAAGGTGTTCCGCAGTCACCTCGACGGAGTTGGCCTTTTCCGTTGATGCCGTGCTGGCGGTCTCGATTGCTGTTTGGGGGTAACGGGCGGACTGGACACAGGTATTGATCAAAGGAAACTGAACGATGAATCGCGTTGTCGTTTTCGAGGATCCGAACTTCAAGAATCTCTTGCCGCTGATCTACTGGCGTGCGGTCTTTCAGTTGCGTTGCGGCCGGACGGATCTGCTGACCAAGATTCTCGAACAGTTGCAGGTTCCGAACCCGATTCTCTTCGTGCGTCCGGAGTTGGCACAAGTGGTTCAGGAGCAACTTGCGCATCCGGTTAACCCGAGCCTGAAGAACGATCAGGAAGACGTGCTCCTGGTCAACGGGCGATGGCTGGCCAATTGTCCGCTGCCTGAATTGCCGGTCAATACGTACCTGCTGCAGGGAACGACCGTGGTGGCGGCACGCGTACCGGCCGACAGGGTCAGCTCACTGTCGCCCAACGCCCTTGTCCAGCCGGAGATGCTCCAGTCGCTGTTGTCGGATTGTCGAGCGATTGTCGCGAAGGACGATATCGTACTGATCAACTATCCGTGGGATCTGATCCAGCATAACAAGGCGGAGATTGTTCGGGAATGTCAGGATAATACCAAGGCTGGGAGAGTTTACCCCGGCGTGCATCTGCTGGATGAGAAGAACATCCACATCGGGCAGGGCACGAGCGTCAAGCCCGGTACGGTTCTCGACGCGGAAGAAGGCCCGATCTGGATCGATGAGAATGTGCGTCTGCTCCCGAACGTCGTCATCCAGGGGCCGTGTTATATCGGTCCGAACTGCCTGATCCAGTCCAGCGCGCACATTCGAGAAGGCACGTCGCTGGGTCCGGTCTGCAAGGTCGGCGGCGAGGTGGAGGACTCGATTCTGCAGGGATACAGCAACAAGCAGCATTACGGATTTCTGGGTCACGCGTATCTGTGCGAGTGGATCAACTGCGGGGCGGGCGTGACGAATTCCGATCTGAAGAATACGTATGGTCCGATCAAGGTCAGTCTGGACGGATTCAACCAGATCGACTCGGGGTTGATCTTTGTCGGACTGTTCGTCGGCGATCATTCAAAGGTGGGGATCAATGTCTGTTTCCCCAGCGGCGCGGTGGTGGGGACAGCCAGCAGCGTCATTACCAGCGACTACGCCCCGAAATTCACGCCCTCGTTCTCCTGGCTGACGGAGAAGGGGAAAGAGGACTATAGTACGGACGAAGCCGTCAAGGTTGCCTGCCGGTCCATGGGACGCCGAAAGGTCGTTATGACCGACGCCCAGAGACGGCTATTTCTCGCCCTGCCGGAAATTACCCGCAAGTACGAAAATCGCCAGTAAGGAATCTGGGTTCTGCCGCACAGTGGCTTGCTCTACGATGAAGACCTGGCTACCCGGATTGGCATCGGCGTTGGCGCATGGTGACAAAACGGTGACATTTTGGTGACATTTTTACATCAAAGTGGAACGACGGGTTGGCGCATGGTGACAAAATG
>CAZLZE010000011.1:0-57424 GCA_964563935.1 uncultured Phycisphaerae bacterium
CGATGACGCGTGCGGTGAGCGAGGCGGTGGATATTCCGGTGGTGGCCAGCGGCGGCGCGGGCAGTCCGGAGCACGTATTGGAGGTATTGACGGAAGGGAAGGCGGACGCGGCACTGGCGGCGAGCATTTTTCACTATGAGAAGTATACGATCCGGCAGACGAAAGAGCTGCTGGCGAAGCATAACGTGCCGGTGAGAATATGAAGCGGGCTTTGGGCTTTAGGCTTTAGAAAGAGAATCTGAAGAGGGCGGAGCAAGCACCGCCCCTACAAAAGAAAAGAGAAGGAAAGTGACGGCCGCGACGGCGTGAGCAAGAGACATCGGCTTTTCTTCTTTTCTCCCGCGGAAGAATAGAGATCGAGGTTATTTTTCTCGATCCAGCATGCAGATAGGAGTTGGAACAATGACGGTTGATGAACAGAGCAATGTCGGTGATTTTCAGAATAACGTACAGGTCGGGTCATCGGACAAGTCACCGGGCGAGATGAAGATTCTGTCGCTGTTCAAGGCATTGATCAAGTTGGGCGGATCGGACCTTCACCTGAAGGCGAATTCCAAGCCCCGCGTCCGGCTGGGCGGCGATATCAAGGTGGTCAACGCGGATCCACTCTCCAACGAACAGATCGAGGAGATGATGTACGCGATCATGCAACCGAAGAGCAAGGAGCACTTCCTGCGTGAAGGCGCGGTGGACTTCGCGTACGACATTCCGGGCGGCGACCGGTTTCGTATCAACGTGTTTCGTCAGAAGGGTCTGACGTCGGTGGCGGCACGTCGCGTGACGCGAAAGATCCCGACGGCGGAACAGCTGCACCTTCCTCCGCATTTGCTGAAGCTGTCGGACTTCCATCAGGGACTCATCCTGCTGTCGGGAATCACGGGGTCGGGAAAAAGTACGACGATCGCGGCTTTGATCGAGCACATCAATCAGACGCGCCCGTGTCATATCGTGACCGTGGAAGACCCGATCGAATACCTGTTCGAGGACAAGAAGGCGTTCATCAACCAGCGTGAAATCGGGATCGACGTTCGGAATTTCCATGACGCGCTGAAGTATTTGATGCGTGAAGACCCGGACGTCGTACTGATCGGCGAAATGCGGGACCGGGAAACGTTCTCGGCGGCGCTGGCGGCGGCAGAAACGGGTCACCTGGTATTCGGTACGGTTCACAGCTCGACGACGTCCCAGACGATCACGCGTCTGCTGGATATGTTCTCGGCGGAAGAGCGGAACCTGATCCGCCAGTCGCTGGTGTTCAATCTCAAGGCGATCATCACACAGAAACTCCTACCGAGCATTCTGGACGGGGTGAGGCTGGTGCCGGCGGTGGAGATCATGATCTCGAACCCGTCAGTCCGAAAGTTGATCGAAGAGTCGCGAGAGACGGAGATCATCGACGTCCTCAAGAGCAACTACAGCGAGGGGATGCAGGATTTCACCGAGTCGCTGCGTCAGTTGGTGGACAAGGAATGGATTGAGGTGGAACTGGCGTACGAAGTGGCACCGAACCCCGAGGAATTGAAGATGCGGCTGAGAGGCATCTCGACCCGCGGGGGCGGAATTCTCGGATAACACGAGAAGCAACACGAATTGCATGAATAAGAGCTAATGGCACGAATGGGAAGAGAGATTTTGGATTGAAAAACGGGCGTTGAAAGGGAATTTCCCGCTTTCATCTTCCGGCCTCCGGTTGTATCCTTAGTATTTGTGCCGACAGAAGGTACGGACAAACGGATGAATTGACGGCCTCGATGGCCTTGACGGTTTGTTTTACACGGAGTGAACGGTATGATGTCGATATTGGTCTTGGGGCAAAGCTCGGCGCAGGGACTGCCGAGTTTGCCGGTGGAAGAGGGGTTTTTCAACCTCGCCAAGATAATCGTGATGACGATTTTTCTGTTTCTCTGGGCAATTCCGGCGGCCTGGTGTTCGCGTGACGCGAAGAATCTGAGTTTGAACCAGTTCATGTGGGGCGGGGTAGTCCTCGGCGGCGCGGTGATCGGGTGGTTCTTCTGGTTCTTCGTTCCGATGTACATTATCGGATTGATGTTTTTCATCCTGTTCGGTTTTGGCATGATCCTGGTCTACGCACTCTACCGCGACAGCCTGGTAGAAGAAGGCGATAAGATCATGAATCCAGCCAATTTGCTGGCCGCCATGAAGGGAAAGCAGGAGGTCAGGTTCGAGGTGGTGGAAAAGGTCCGCCTGGCGACTTCGCAGGGGCACGAGCCGAAGATTCCCGCCGAGCCGGAGGCGCAGAAAACCTACCAGGCGTTTCAGGATTTGATGTTCGACGGGCTGTGGCGGCGGGCAGGGGAGATCCTGATTCAACCCGCGGGCGAAAACGTTCGAGTCCTATTCAAGGTGGACGGTGTGCTGGCGGAATATGACCAGTGGGACCGCGTCAAAGGTCAAGGCGTGATCGACTACGTCAAGGGAATCTGCAAGCTGGATATGAATGAACACCGTCAGCCCCAGCGAGCCAAACTGGTCGCCCAGCAGGTGAGCGTGAACCGCAAGGTCACACTCGACCTGGAAACCGCGGGAAGCACGGCGGGCGAAAAGCTCATCATCCGCATCCGGGCAGAGGAAGCCAAGTTCACGATCGAAGATATTGGGTTCATGGATGACCAGTCGCAGAAGTTCCAGGAAATCTTGTCGGCGCCGAGCGGACTGGTCCTAATCAGCGGTCTGCCGGGATCGGGACTGACCAGTACGCTCTACGCGATCGGCCGAAGCATGGACGCCTTCACGCAGAACATCCACAGCGTGGAAATGAAGAAGCTAATGGACCTGGATAACATCACCCAGAACACGCATACGCCGGGCGACGACAAGAGTTTCGCCAAGCTGATCCAGTCGATTTCCCGTCGCGAGCCGGACACGCTGCTGGTCGATCCATGCAACGATCCGGAAACGGCGCAGATGGTCGCGCAGATCGTCGCGAACAAGAACAAGAAGATTTACACGACACTTCGGGCGTCGAGCAGTTTCTCAGCTTTGGGACGAATTGTTCGCTGGATCGACTCGCCCGACACCGCGAGCGATATCCTGCTGGCAGTGACGTTCCAACGCCTGGTGCGGAAACTCTGCCCCGCGTGCCGCGAGGCGTACCGCCCGAATCCGGACACGCTGCGGAAGCTGAATTTTTCCGCCAACGAGTCGGTGACCTTCTACCGCCCTCCTACCCAGCAGATGGTCGACAAGAAAGGCAATCCGATCGTGTGCGCCACCTGCCAGGGCAGCGGATACCTGGGACGAACGGCCGTTTTTGAGTTTCTGATCATCGACGACAATATCCGCCAAGCTGTCAGATCCGGCGATCCGAATGCGCTCAAGCAGGCGGTTCGGAAGTCGGGGCTGAAGCTGTGGCAGGACGTGGCGTTGGAGAAGGTGGTGGCAGGCATAACGAGCGTTCAGGAGATCATTCGCGTCAGCAAAGAGGCAGAGGCCCTGACGGGAAAGAAATAGGTACGGGAACAAGAATTCGACGTTATTGACAAGCAAAGCAATTTGCGGAGGTTTTGGGCGTGGTACTGTTTATTATTGTCCTGTTGCTCTTTCTGGGAATCGTGTTTTTCCAGACCATCCAGGGAGCATACAGCGCTTTGATCATGATGGTGCTGACGTTCCTGTCGGCGGCAGTGGCTGTGAACTATTACGGTCCGATCAGCAAGGCTTACCTGCTGGACATGATTCCGGAATACGCGGACGCCGCTGCATTGATCGTGTTGTTTTCCTTCACGCTCGTGGTTCTCCGATCGGTGTTTGACAACTTCGTCCGGGGCAACATCGTGATCTGGGAATGGCCTGACCGGATCGTTGCGGTGGCGCTGAGTATTCCGACGGCGTTGGTCCTGGTGGGGATCGCGACTATCAGCCTCCAGATGCTCCCCTTTGACACGCAATTGATGTTCTTCAACCGATATTCCGACGACGGGAACAAACTGGTTCGCAGCGGACTTCTCTTCACCGATGACGCCGCTTCGTGGTTCCTCAAACGGTTCAGCCGGGGTTGCCTGGAAGGTTCGCAGGACTTTGGTCTGGCCCATCCGGACTGGCCTGGAGAAATCAGCGCTCAACGGGTGGCAGTGCAAAGAGAATCCCGCCATGCCGTCATGCCCGACACCGTCCGCGTGACTCATTTGTGGAAACGCGAAGCTCCGCTGCTGGTCAAGGAATACGCGTTGAAGGCCGGCAGCTACCGGGGCGCGGCCATGGGTAAGACGATTACAGTCAAGGATAAGCGCAGCGCCGCCAGCGGAAATTATTATCTTGTCGCGCGTATGGAACTGCAGTCGAAGGCGGCAGACCCTGACGGGAAGCATCGATTCGGATGGGGACAGATTCGCCTGGTGGGTTTCATCGGTCCGGACCGTAAATCTCCCGTCAACTACTACGCCATCGGCGTCCGCGATCCGGACCTGCCGGGGGAATTCAACTACATGCGCGTCACCGTAAAGGAACCGCCTCCAGCGAACGATGATGAAGCCGAGCCGGAGGAGCGGAATTACGGATTGATCTCCCGCGAGAACGCCAGCGGAACGGCGTCGTTCGACGTGGTTTTCGAAGTGCCCGAAAACTTCACGCCCTGGTTCCTGGAATACAAGCGATGGGCAAGGACTGGTGGGCTTCCGAAAGTCGCGGACAAGGGTCCGGATACCGACGAGACGCCCAAGGCCGGAGATGAAAAGGGATCGGTCGGCAAGGCTGGGGCGGGCATGCATGTGGATTTCGTCATCGACCCCGATCGAACCAAATTCACGGACGAACTGCCCTTCTTGCTGACAACCGCGTCGGGCAACGGCAAGGTCGGCAATTCCGAAGCCGAGATCAGTTCCAGCAAGTATGTTCGCGGACAGGTTTCCGGAAGAGTGGGAACGAACGATCCTGATGCGCTGGACGGCAGGACGGGCGGACGCATGATCGTGGTCCGGTCGTTCCAGGTTCCCCAGGATAAGCGCCTGCTGAGAATGGAGTGCGTCTTTACTCCCATGCAGACGCAGTTTTTGAACAAAATCTTTGGAACGCTGCAGACAACGGTCCTCCAGAAAAAAGCCATCAGCACACAGGGAAAGGTCTACATGCCGATCGGGCAATATGCCATGGTCGAGGAAGGCGCAGGGAAGCTGGTGGAACTAATCTATGATCCGGAGAGCGATGAGTCCGGCCGGCTTGAGCCATTCCGAACAATTAATGTAGGTCAGATG
Source organism: uncultured Phycisphaerae bacterium (assembly GCA_964563935.1). GTDB lineage: Bacteria > Planctomycetota > Phycisphaerae > JAAYCJ01 > JAAYCJ01 > JBAZZQ01. The sequence goes on from CAZLZE010000011.1 coordinate 5,211, forward strand.
CAGAACAAGAATGTCCGCGTGGGCTTCCTGTTCCTGGTTGAACCGGGAACACAGATGAGCCATTTTGAGCTGGGCGGCGCACCGTTCCAGGTACAGACGCTGCAATTGAAGGCGCCGAATTAGGCGGGCTTTAGACCTTAGACGTTGGGCTTTGGGGAAAGGTCGAAGAAATCTTTCGAGGTGGGAACTATGGAGAATGTGGGGTTATATGTTCATGTTCCCTTCTGTTCCGGGAAATGCTTCTACTGCGATTTTTACAGCATTCCCGCCCAGCAGCAACTCGTCGATGATTATCTCCGCGCCTTGGCCAAAGAGGCCGAGTTGATCCGCCGATCGTATTTCAACGATCAGAAGCCTGTTCTGGAGACAATCTATATCGGTGGTGGGACGCCTACCAGTCTGGAACCTCATCAGTTGGCAAGCTTGGTCCAGATCATCGCCGACAACTTCAGCCAAACGGCCACATGCGAGTTCACCAGCGAAGCCAACCCCGAATCCGTCACGGGTGAGAAGTTTTGCGTCCTGAAAGAAGGAGGGATGAACCGCGTCTCGATCGGTGTCCAAACGTTCGACGACGAGCTGCTCAAGAAAATCGGACGGCGGCATTCCGCTCAACAAGTCACCTGGGCGGTGGAAATGGCATTAGAGCAGCAGATCGGGAATATCGGATTGGATTTGATCTTCGCGCTTCCCGAACAAACGGCATTGGACTTTCGGTCGGACTTGTCGGCGGCCATTCGCCTGATGCCCGAACATCTATCGTGCTACGAACTGACCTACGAGCCCGGCACACCGCTGTACGAGCTGCGTCCCGATCCCATCGATGTGAAGGCGGAGGAACAGCAAGTCGAGATGTACTACGCGGCCCACGAGTTCCTCACGTCGCAGGGTTTTGATCATTACGAAATCAGCAATTACGCCCGGCCGGGGTTTCAGTGCCGACACAATATCCGGTACTGGAAGAATCTCGATTACATCGGCCTGGGCGCGTCCGCGGCGGGATTTTTACACCGCAAACGCTACAAGAACATCAGCAGCATCGCCGACTACTGCCGTGATGTTCTCGAGCATGGAAAGTTGCCCATCGAAAGCGAAGAAACCCTGACGAACATAAAGTTCGCGGGCGAAACTGCCATGCTGGCGCTTCGAACCATGGCTGGAATCGACAAGAATGAGTTCTCCGCCCGGACAGGATACGATCCGTTCGCACTTTTCGAGAACCAGATCGAAAAGTTCGTCCGGTTGGGTCTCTTGGAGACCAGAGATCACCATATTGCCCTTACAGCCAAAGGATTGCCTCTAGCCAACGAGGTCCTGGGCGATTTTCTGCTCTGATTGGCCTACGGAACACCTTCTATGCCCCTTTTTGCCGAAGGTGCTTGAGTTTTGGGCCAATCCTGCTAAAATCAGCCTCAAATCATTGAAGGTGAGAGCATGTCATCAAAAGAAACCATACTGCTGGTCAACGGCCAGGTGATCGACCCGGCCAATCAATTTGAGGGTAAAGCCAATGTTTTGATTGAGGACGGACGGATCGCGTTTGTCGGTCCGGAGAAGCCCAAAGCCACGATCGTTATCGACGCATCGGATCTGTACGTCCTGCCGGGATTGATCGACATGCACGTCCACCTCCGCGAACCCGGTCATGAGGAAGAGGAGACCATCGCGACGGGGACTCGAGCGGCGGTGGCTGGCGGATTTACCAGCGTCGCATGCCTGCCCAACACGCATCCTGCCATCGATAACGAGGCGGCGGTCGACTTTGTTCTTCGTCAAACCAGCCAGCACGGATTCTGCCACGTTTACCCCATCGGCGCGATCACCAAGAACCGGGCGGGAAAAGAACTGGCGGAGATGGGAACCATGGTCCGCGCGGGCGCGGTCGGGTTCAGCGACGACGGGGAAGGCGTGGCTGACTCGGCCGTCACTTTCCGCGCCATGCAGTATTCGACCATGTTCGGGACCCCGATCATCCAGCATTGCGAAGACCCGTCACTGATTTCCAATGGCGTGATGAACGGCGGATGGCCCGCCACGCAGCTGGGCATGCCGGGAAGGCCCGGGTTGGCGGAACAAATCATGCTCTACCGCGACCTGGTACTGGCGGAGGCAACGGACTGCAAGTATCACGCCGCCCACCTCTCGACCGTCGGGTCTGTGGAAATGGTCCGTCAAGCCAAGCGCAAGGGGCTGAAGAATATTTCCTCCGAAGTCACCCCGCATCACCTGCTTCTGACGGACGAGTGCTGCCAGACCTTCGACTCGAATTACAAGATAGCCCCCCCTCTGCGAACCGCGAAAGATATTGCCGCGCTCAAGACCGGCCTGACGGACGGAACCATCGACTGCCTCGTCACCGACCACGCCCCCCACAGCCGGGAGGAGAAGGAACTGGAGTTTCTGTACGCACCGTTCGGGATCATCGGACTCGAGATTGCCCTGCCTCTCTACATCAAGGCATTGATTGATGACAATGTGCTGAGTTGGATGGACCTCGTCGCGAAGATGACGGTCAATCCAGCCCGGGTCCTCGGGATCAAGAAAGGCACGCTGTCTCTCGACGCCGATGCCGATGTCACTCTGGTAGACCCCGAGGCCGTCTGGACGATCGACGTTCAGCGATTCTACAGCCGAAGCCGGAATTGCCCGTACCACGGATGGAAGGTTCATGGCCGAGTGGTTGGAACGCTCGTCGACGGGCAGATCAAGCACGATGACGGACTGCGTGTGCAGTAATCATCGCATTCGTCCGATAATTCTCCACCCGTTCTTATCTCTTGTAAAAAATCAGTCCTTTTCTTAGAATGGGCGAGAACGCGACGCGTATCGCAGATAAAATAAGAGGGACAAGGCAGGAAGTTTACGTTGGCTTCAGAAACAAGACAACCAAATCCCCGTCGGCAGAAGCTGATCGCTGTTGTGCGAATCCTCTTTGCCGTCGTTGCGCTCGTGATCGTGATCCGATCGGTTCAGTTTCACGACTACGTCGATTACAAGGGGCAGAAGTGTCGCGTGATCAGAGAGGCCCCCACCGAGATCACGGCCAGGGATGTATCCGGCCGCGAGATTTCCGTACCTCGTACCAATGATCCCAAGCAGATCCGCCATGGCGCGATCTACCTGGCCAGGAACGCCCGCGTGGCGCCCCTTATCTGGAGCGTGCTTGTTTTTTCCCTGGTGGCGTTCCTGCTGGCCTATCGATGGCAGGCACTGCTGAAGGTTCAGGGCGTTAACATCCCCTTCTGGACCATGCTCCAACTGACTTTCGCGGGGAATTTCCTCAATTTCTTCCTGATCGGAACAACCGGGGGCGATCTGGTCAAGGCCTATTGGGTGGGACGATTTTCGCCGAAGCGGGCGGAAGGTTTCGTCAGTGTTTTTATCGATCGTTTCATCGGCGTGGTGGTGCTCATCCTGCTGGCGGCCATCCTGGTCGTGCTGATGTGGCATGATCGACAGGTGGCAGAACTAAGTCGAGCGGTGGGATTGCTGGTCGTCGCCTCCGCATTGGCCGTGGTGTTCTTGTTCTCGCAACGTCTGAGGTATCTCATCCGGTTCGACCGCTGGAAGCACAAACTTCCGATCAGCGGTATCATCGGCAAGATCGACCAGTCGCTGCTGGCGTACCGGCGATCGACTGGGGCCCTTCTGAAGGCGGCGGGAGCGACGGCTGCGCTGCAGCTTCTGGCGTCCACCGCGGCGTATTTCCTCGGATTGGCGATCCATATTGACGCCGCGATCTGGTATTACTGGCTCTACGTTCCACTGGCGTTTCTGATCGGGTCCATTCCCGTGAGCATCTTCTGGGGATTGGGGCTCCTTGAAGGCGCATACGTCGCGTTTTTCTCCGGAAGCGGATTCGCGACCGTCACGCAGGCCGCCATGCTCGCGATGGCGGTGCGATTGCTCCAATTGGCGTGGGCGTTGCCCGGAAGCATTGTTCTAGCCAAGGGAATCGGAAATCAGAAGCTGCCCTCTGCCGCGGAACTGAGCGAATCCGAGTTTGCCAAGACGGAAACCTCATGACCACTTCCCCGGAAAAGATCATCACATTGTTCGGTTCTTCGCAACCGAAGGAAGGCGACCCGCTGTACACAACCGCTTACGAAGCGGGACGTGCTCTCGCGTCCGCCGGATGGACCATATGTAACGGTGGATATGGCGGAACCATGGAGGCCTCCGCGCGGGGTGCCCAAGAGGTTGGTGGACTGACGATTGGAGTCACCTGCACCATTTTCGGCCGGTCCGGTCCAAACGCCTATCTCAACCGCATTGTGGAAACCTGCGACCTGTTCAACCGTCTGACCAAATTGATCGAACTCGGACACGCGTATCTCGTTTTTCCCGGGGGAAGCGGGACACTGGTAGAGTTCGCCCTTGTGTGGGAACTGGTTACCAAACGAATCATTCCCGCCAAGCCGGTGATCCTCCTCGGACGATTCTGGGAATCGGTCATCGAGACCACCGCCATCGAACGGCCGAGGAGCAAGGAATATGTTCACTTCGCCGAAAGTCCTGAAGAAATCGTAAGGATACTCTCCCTGCATCGCGAATCTATCTAACGTATATCACCATTCGCATGAGAGCGTGTATGAAAAGCCGATGATCCCGACCTGATCGGGGACCAGTCTTGTCAAGTGACGAGTGGACCCGCACTGTCCCGGAGTCGGTGACGTAATTGCTGTCCGCTATGGGTTCTTGTTCGGCTCTCTTGGTTCTTCGGAATCTTTTATTGTCGTCGCGGACCGAAATTCGTCTTGCGCGTTCTGGAGGCCTCGTTTGAACTCCACAACCGATTTGCCCAGGCTGCGAGCGACATCGGGCAGTCGCTTGCCGAAGAGGATCAATGCGAAAATGGCGATGACGACCCATTCGAACGTCCCGATATTTTGCAGGAAAGCCAATGGCAAATACATATCCATTCCTTTCAACCCGTTTCCACCGGTATGAACATTCATGATATTATACCATGCCCGCCGCGTCCGGTATCCCTATTTTTCCAGATCATATGTCCTTGGCCTCAAAAAAAAAGGGCGACCATCAGGCCGCCCTTGTGTTTTCCACTGGCTATCAGGTGTCCCTCTACGCCGCCTCCTGCTCCTCCGTGGGCCTTGGGGCGCCGCTCTTGTCGTCGAACCGTACAGCCACCCGCTTGGACACACCGGCTTCCTGCATCGTGATTCCGTAGAGGACCTGAGCATAGCTCATGGTCCGCTTGTTGTGGGTGATCACGATGAACTGGGAGTGGGCCATGAATTCCTGGAGGACCATGTTGTACCGGTCCACGTTGGCTTCGTCGAGGGCGGCGTCGACCTCGTCGAGGATGCAGAACGGCGACGGACGCGATTTGAAGATCGCCATCAGGAGCGCTACCGTCGTCAACGTCTTCTCACCACCGGAAAGCAGGCTCACGTTTCGCGGCTCTTTTCCAGGCGGGCGGGCCATAATATCGATTCCGCTTTCCAGCACGTCTTCGGGATTGTCGAGCACGAGGTCCGCCTTTCCGCCACCGAAGAGCTTGCGGAAAAGCTCCTGGAAGTTCGCCCGGACGGTCTCGAATGTCTCCGCGAACCGCCGCGAGGAATCCTCGTCGAGTTTGATGATCAGGTCCTGCAGTTTCTGCTGGGCCTCAAGCAGATCCTTCTGCTGTGTTCCCAGGAAGACCTCCCGGGCTTCAAGCTGCTCCTGCTCGGCGATCGCGTCGATATTGACGTTGCCCAGCCGGGATATCTTGCCCTTGAGATCGTTGATTTCGTTTTCTACCGCGGCCCAATCCTGCTCCTTGTATTCGTACTGGGCGTGAGCGTGTTCGATATCGACCTGCAGTTCCTCCTGCACCCGCTGAATGAGCGTTTCCTGGCGAACGGTCAGTTCGTTGATCCGCAGGGCCAGATCCTGCGATTCCTGCTGGACCTGGGCGACCTGTTCCCGAAGCGTCGTGGTCTCCTCGACAATCGCCTGCATCCGCTGCTGGATCACGTCGCGCTGCTGACGCAGTTCCGCCGACTGATGCTGGAACTGCTGCTTGTCCATGTAGGCCTTGGCGAGCCGGCTTTCCGTATTCAGGATCTGCCGCTCCGCCTGCCCAATGCGCGTCTGAGCCGACTGGATTTCACTCTCGGCTGACTGGTAGGACGCCATGATCTGCTGATATCGCTCGCGGAGCGAGTTGATCGATCCGACGGTCGCTCGCCGCTTTTCCGCCAACTGCCCGGCTTGGACCTTCAGATCTGTCAACCGGTCGGCCAGCATCTGCCGCTCGGCCTGTCGCGATTGCAACTGGCTTTGCATGATCTGCAACCGGCTTCGGGCCATCGACTGGGCGTCTTCCACCTCGACGAGCTTCCGCTGCGCCTTGTCCTGCTGATCAATGGCAAAATTCTCCTGCTGCTCGAGCGACTGAAGCTCGCTGGCGATGATCGGCTCTTCCTGCGAGAGTTTCCGGATCTGCTCGTCGCAGTTGGCCAGGTTCGTCTGAGCCTGGACCCGTGTCGCCTTGATCTCGTAAATCTTCGTCCGCAACTGCTGCTGCATCGCGGCCAACGATTTCTGCTGCTGATCCGCCTGCTTCGACCGCTGCTCCAGATCGGCAATCGACTGGTCGAGTTCGGTCAGTTGCGCCGTCAGCGTCTCGAGCTCGGATTTCCGAGAAATCAACCCCGACGACGCTTTGGACGAACCGAAATGAATGTATCCGTCGGTCTCGATCAACTCGCTGTCGAGCGTGACGAATCGCATACCGGCGGTATCCTGGCGGCGAAGGCTCAGGGCCGTCGACAGGTCCTTAACGATGATCGTTTTGGCCAGGAGAAGCCGAACCAGATGCTCGTATTTCTCCTCGGTCCGAACGAACTGTATCGCCGGTCCGATCACCCCTTCAACATTCGCATAGTCCCGAACGTTCATCACGGGCGAAAGCAAATCCAGGGCAAGAATATTCACCTGCCCCGGCAATTCCGTCAACATTTTCTTCTGCCGCTCGACGAATTCGGAGTTTTCGACAATGACGAACTGGTCGCGACCCGCCAGAGCTGCTTCGATCAGCCGGGCGTGCTCCATGTCCGTCTTGATCACGTCCGCCACCAGCCCCGTTACCTGCTTGAACTCGAACGGCTGTTCTTCACGTTTCTGCAAGAGAACTTTGACGCCCTTATCGAGCCCCTGCTGCTTGTTTTCCATGTCGGCCAGCACATCATGACGGGACCGCAGCGCCGATCGTTTCTCGCGAGCGTGAGCCAGACTTCGGGTAATTTCGTCCGCCTGCTGGTGCAATTCTTCGTAGCGGTTCTGGACATCCGTCAATTCCGCCTCGATAGAGGCCAGCGCCTGCTGCAACTGCTCGAACTCCCGCTGCTGGTCCACCCGTTTGGACAAAATCTCCGTCCGCTGCTGGGCCAACTGCGACTGCCGGGCAGTGAGGCGATCCCGATGTCCGGCGATATTCTGCTGCTGGAGCTGGGCCTGATTGATCTGATTGTTGATCGTCGCGATCTGACGCATCAACTCAATCAGCCCCGCCTTCTCACCTTCGGCATTTTCATTCAGTTCCGTCAGTTCCAGTTCCTTATCGGTAACCTGACGCTGCATTTCCTGAATCTTTCGGCTGTACTCCTGATCTTCCTTCGCCAGCCCATCGAGTTGACCTTCCAGTTCATGCTGCTGCCGCTGGAGCACGTCGATCTGCCGATGATATGTCTGAAGGCGCCGGCGGGCCGAGTTCAGGTTCTCGCCCTGCTCCTCGATCCGCTGATGGAGCAGGCTGATATTGTCGCACGCGGAACTGATCTGTCCCGTCGTCTGCGTCAACTGGTTCTCCACCGCCGCAATGTTGTTCCCAAACTCGATCAGTTTCAGGTCCAACTCGCTCCGGTTCGCCTCAGCCACGTCCTGCTGAACCTTCGCCTCCCGAAGCTGTTGGTTGACCTCATCCAGATGAACACGGAGTTTTCCCTGGTCTTCCATCAAGTTGTGATACTCGGCCAGGTAGTATTGCGACTTCCTCTCGTTGAGCTGGGCGACATACTGCTGATAGTTTCTCGCCTTGCCCGCCTGGAGTTTGACGCTGCGAAGCTGCTTTTCCACCTCCGCCACGATATCGCCAAGCCGCAGCAGGTTCTGCTGCACATTCTCAAGCCGCCGCTGGGCCTCTTTGCGCCGCGCCTTGTACTTGCTGATCCCCGCCGCCTCCTCGAGCACGGCCCGGCGATCCTGGTTCGATGCCTGGAGCAGCAGGTCCACCTTTCCCTGTTCGATCAGGCTGTAGGCGTCGACCCCGCATCCGGTGTCCATGAACAGCTCGCGAATATCTTTGAGTCGCGAAGGTTTGTTATTCAGCAGGTATTCGCTCTGACCACTCCGATACAGACGGCGGGTAATTACGACCTCGGCGCCGTATTGTTCCGCGAGGGTCCCCTGGGCCTCGAACGTCAGCGATACTTCCGCCAATCCGCTGCTCTTGCGGCTGCTGGACCCGTTGAAGATCACATCCATCATCTGCCGACCGCGAAGACTCTTCGCCGACTGCTCGCCCAAGACCCACTTGAACGCATCGACGACGATGCTCTTGCCGCATCCGTTGGGACCGACGATCCCGATGAACCCGGCGTCGAACGACAGCTCCGTTCGATCGGCAAAACTCTTAAAACCATGCAAGGTTAATTTTTTCAAACGCATAAGCACACGCCTCCGTGCTCTGAACCACGTTGTCTATACAATGCATCCACCGACTGCACGAACACCTTCCCGGCGGATTGGTTTCTATTTTCTAGTCTCGTTCCGGCCGACCGATGGAATCTTCGGACGGCTCCGATGCCCGGGTCAAGTCCTGCATCTTGAACTTGGCCGGGATCGACCCATCTTTGCACATTTGACTGAGTATGGCCACGATATGACTGTAGGGCAACCCCAAGCCATATACCTTGCTCGTCTTCGGATCGACCACGGGGTCGCTTCCCAACATGTCCAGCACGCTCGCCAGCTCAACCGAGCACTCGACGGCGCCGCTGCTCTTTCCCGACGGGGACTTGCGGATCAGGGTTATCTTCTTGTCCCCGGAGTTCGCGTTGATCGTGATACTGTCGTCCGGATGGCAATAAAATACGGGCGGATCCATATTGATGTGTCCGAACAACACCACGCTCCGCTGCCGGGCCCGGGTCACGTACACCATCGGCCAGGCATTCGACTCGACCACGTCCAGTGTGAAGTTGTCTTCGCCCACACGTCGTCGATCCACGCTGGTATCGCCCTGCCGAGCCAAGCCGCGATAGGCCAGAATGCGAATATCCACGTTCGGATCATCCACCAGCTTTCGCAGAATCCGCCGAGCCGTCGTGTCTTTGCAGTAACCGAGCGTCCGGACGGCCTTTCGCCGATATTTGCTGGCGGCATCCATCGCAATCGCACCGAGTTGTTCCATGGCCACGGTGTCGCCGAGCCTCGCGCCCGCGCGGGACGCATAGTATACTGCCTGCTTGTTCGGACTCGTATACAGCGACTGGATGAGAGGAAGAATAGTCCGACCCATCGCCTCCCACGCGTACGAAATGGCCGACGCGTTGGCGCCGGGGTCGCTTACCTGCTGGATCAATTCATTGGCTTGGGTCTGTATGTAGCTCGGATCGCTTCGCACGTAGACATTCTGGACCAGTCCAAGGAAATGTCCCAACTGGCGGCGATATTCGCGGGGAATATGCAGTTCGACCTTGTCCGGACTGATCGCTTTGGCTGTCTGCCACAGCGGATTGTCCGGCGGCGGACCGAACAGCGAATTGATCTTCTGCTCGATCGTTCGGGCTGTCGCGTAGGAGGGTTGCGACAGTATCAGACTGATTCGGCGATCCTCCGAACTCATCCCACCATCGAGAACAAACCCGTTGCGACGCAGAAGGACCGCGCCGCGATATTTCTTCTTTTCAAAGGGATTGATGAAGACCGGACCGGCACCTTTCGCCAACACTCGCGACGTTACCGTCTGATCGAGCGGACCGGCAAAGACTTTCAGGTCGCACGTGTACAGCCGTCCGCCTTCCAGCGAAGTGGTTCCCGTGTTGGGCAGCGCTTGGACCACGAGGTCGAAGGTGTCGCCCTTCGACGCTCCCGCCGGAATCGTTCCGCTTACTCGCACGACGGCTGTATCGGGCGAGTTGATCAGTGCCCCCGCCGTCATGGCCTGGTTCTTGTCCCCCGCGTCTCCATAGAGCTTTTGATATTTGATGATAGTTGAGATCAATTGCTTGCGAAGCTCCTCCGGGCATTCTCCGCTGCCCGTCCCTGCCAGCCCCACCACCAATCCGAATCCCTGAACAGATACCCGACGCATTCCGTCCAGATAACACATGGAACCCACTGTCCCGGGAATAGGCCCATTCTTCCGAAAGAGAGCCTTCTGTTCGGCCACCACCTTTTGATCCATTGCCTTCGGCGAAGGTTTGCTCGTTGCGTTGAACCAACTGATCTTTGAATCCTGGCAACCAACCAATGCGCAGCATAACCCGACGACAAATGCCACTCCAACCATTTGCCAACTAACAGGGAATGTCCGGGGATTTCTCTTCGCGCAGCTCATCTTCTTCATATTATCGGACGCACTATCTGAAATCCTTAAGCTTCCCGGAAAGGTTTCAGATGGTTTTTTATCAGCCATAATATCCTTATTTACAATATCTTATGCCGAAACTACCTGATGACCACAGACTTTTTCTAAAGTTCTTCCATCATGCCAAGTTATGAACACGTTTTCAACTAAAAGATAACAAAATTTGATGGACACGATGCAAGTAGGAATCAGTGTTTGAGGGACAGAATCCGCGTAATCCGATCTTTGATCGGCGGATGGGTGGAAAAGACCATGGCAGCCCGTTCCTCGAAAGGTTTTACGGGGTTGACGATGTAAAGGTGCTGGGTAGCACGGTTTGCAGCCTCCAGGACCTCCGGATCGCCCGATATCTTCGCCAATGCCGACGCCAGCCCGTCGGGGTTACGGGTCAATTCCACGCCCGATGCGTCAGCCAGATACTCCCGTTGCCGCGATACAGCCAATTCGATCAGCTTGGCAATGAGCGGGGCCAAAATGCTCAGAACAATCGCCACAATAAGAATGATCGCTACCCACGGACCCGAATCACGGCCTGAATCCCGCGACCGGCGTCTCGACCCGCTCCACAAGTACCGCCGGAAGAAATCGCTCAGCAGCACAATGGAGCCCACCATGACCGCCATCAGCATGGCGAAGCGAATATCCAGGTTCCGAATATGACTCATTTCGTGGGCGATGACGCCCTGCAGTTCATCGCGGGTGAGTTTCTGGCGAAGTCCGGTCGTGACCGTAATGGCGGCATGCGATGGGTCGCGGCCTGTGGCGAAGGCGTTCGGGGCGGTATCGTCAATCACGTACACCCGAGGCATGGGAATCCCGGCTGCGATGGACATTTCCTCCACCACATTGAATAGCTGTGGATCGTCTTTCTTCTCGATCTGCCGGGCCTGCGAAATCGCCAGCACCGCCTGCTGACCGCCATAGTAACTGAATAAGAGCATGATTATCGCCAACCCGAAGGCAATGCCCATGCCTGCAAGCGTCGGCCCTTGCCAATCCGCCTGCTGGCCGTACTCGTATATGCCGATCACATACCCCATCATACCGCCAAGGGCGATCAGAAACAGGGACACGAAAAATGCCAACAGAACGCTGTTGCGTCTGTTCCGAGACATTAATTCTTCAAACGTGACAGCCACAGTTCATTTCCTGATAAACAACCGTCGACAATCATCCCGTTATTCTATATGATAATGATAGTCATTCATTTGGTCGAGGAATAGATGCTCAAACCCAACGAAATCTACTGCGGCGACAGCGTGGAACTGCTCCGGAATTCGCCGGGCTTGCAGGCGAGGCTGATTTTCGCCGATCCCCCTTTCAATATCGGGTACAAGTACGACACGTACGACGATCGGCAGGAACACGATCACTATGTCGCGTGGACCAGATCCTGGATGCAGGTCTGCCGGGATGTCCTGACCCCTGACGGTTCGTTCTATATTGCCATCGGTGACGATTACGCCGCGGAGATCCGAATCATCGCCCGGGAACTCGGCCTGCACCTGCGAAACTGGATCATCTGGCATTACACCTTCGGCCAGCAGACGAAGCTCAAATTCGCGCGCTCGCATACGCACATTTTCTACTTCGTGAAGGATCCAAAGAACTTTGTCTTCAACGACGAGGCGATTCGCATGCCTTCCGCCCGGCAACTGGTCTACAACGATCGTCGGGCCAACGCCAAGGGCAAGATTCCCGACGACGTCTGGCGTTATTCCCGCGTCTGCGGGACATTCAAAGAGCGTGAGGGCTGGCACACCTGCCAGATGCCGACAAAACTCCTCGCCCGGATCATCAAGGCGTCAAGTAATCCGGGCGACCTGGTCCTGGATCCCTTCTGCGGTTCGGGAACGACGGCCGTTGTGGCCGCGGTCCTCAAACGCCAATATCTAGCTATCGATATGTCAGAGAACTATGCATCTTCAGCCAAAGTTCGAATCCAGAAGGCGTTAGAGACAGGAATCGAGGATATCGCGGCCGATGAACCCATTTTTATCCTGGCGGAGAAAGCGACCAAGACCGCCGCAACCGCACAGTTGAAACTTGAGTTCTAGAATGGCCGCTTCAGTACAATATTTTCTCATTTGTTGCATCGGGCGAACTCAAAGACTCCCCTTGGAGTCTGGGGGATACAATTCACATGCAATGGTCGTTTAAAATTGGAAGCATCTTCGGGATCCCAATCAAGGTCCATGTGACGTTCCTGATTTTCCTGATCTTTATCGCAGGACGATCATCGGGGGCGGCTGGGCTTATCGCGATTGGTCTGATCTTCGGTTGCGTGATTCTTCACGAACTGGGTCACAGCCTGGCTGCGAGGAAGTTCGGGATCCCCGTCGATTCGATCACCCTCTGGCCGATCGGCGGGGTGGCGTCGATGCGGGCGTTACCGCGTTCTCCCTGGGCGGAGTTCGTGATGGCCATCGCCGGTCCGCTCGTCAGCGTGGCCCTCGGATGCCTCTTTGCTCTCCTGGCTGCAAAGATGTACGGGCCGGGGATCTGGCACGCCCTTCTGGCAGGACACCACGGCGTACCTCTGCTCGGTGAGTTGGCCTCGATCAATGTCTTCCTCGCCGCATTCAACCTCATCCCCGCGTTTCCCATGGACGGCGGGCGCGTCCTTCGCAGTATTCTCTGGTCGCGGAAAGGATTTTTTCGGGCCACCAGCTTGGCAGCCACAATCGGAAAAGTCCTGGCCGTTCTGTTCTTCGTCGGTGCCCTGTTCAGTTCCAAAACAACGCTCATCCTGATCGCCGTCTTCATCTACTTTGGCGCCGATTCCGAAGGTCAGATGGCGGCTTGGATGCAGGCACTTTCGCAGGTGCCTGTTGCACAGGCGATGCAGACAAACCTCGCCTCCGTGCGACCCGATCAGACCATTGAGGACGCCGCCCTCCTGATGTCCCGTACGGACCAGACAAACTTTCCCGTGATGACCGTGACCGAGCCAGCCGGCGTCCTGACCCAGCCCGCACTCTTTCGAGCCATTCGAGACGGCAAGTTTGACCGCCCCATCGCGGATTTTATGACGAAAGAATTGATCTACTGCCGTCCGGACGATAATCTGGCTACCGTGATGCATGTAATGGACAAACGGAATCTGCCTTGTGTGCTCGTGGTAGACGCCGACGCTATCGTCGGTATGGTCACTCCGGACCAGATCTATCAAGCAGGCAAGAGAACCAACGAACGATAGCCTAACAAGACACTCTCAGGAGGATGTTGCGGTGGCAAACGAAACCAACAACACGAAATTAGTAACGGCCGTATTTTCCGGAGTCTTTGACCCGGTTACCGAGGGACATCTGGATATTATTCGGCGCGGCGCCACTGTGTTCAACCGCCTGATCGTCGCGGTGGGAACCAACCCCGAGAAGACCGAACTTTTCAACAAGAACGAGCGCGTCGAGATCATCAAGGAACTGGTCAAGAGCCTGACCAACGTTGAAGTCATCGGTTACGAAGGGCTGACGTTCGACTTCGTCAAGAAGATGGGAGGCAGCGTCATCCTGAAGGGCATCCGCGACACGGTGGACCTTCGTTACGAGCTTCAGCAGGCTAACACGAACCTCCTGGCTGGGGGGATCGAGACCCTGTTCATGCTCGCCGGCGAGCGCCACGCCCTGACCAGCAGTACGCTGATCAAGCAGGTGGCCGCCATGGGCGGCGACGTCAGTTCCCTCGTCCCGAACCTCGTCGCCAGACGCCTCAAGGAGAAGCTCGCGAAGAAATAGCGTAACCACGAACCTTACATCGCCTTCAGGAGACGTAAGAGGCCGCAGATACGAGGACAGCGATTGTGAGCAGGAAAAGCATAGCCATCGCGATGTCGATGATCGTACTTCTTGTGCTGCTCGTATTCGCAGAGACTCTGTTTACCTCCAAATCCATCGTTCTTTCTCAGAACGGCACGGATATCTCCGAGGAATTCCTCGCCTGGCGGAAGTTCGCGGCAGACGAGATTTCCCACGGCAATTTTCCGCTCTGGTGTCCGAATGTGTATTGCGGGATCCCCTTCTTCGGGGGAATCCAGAGCGCCCTTCTGTATCCCTTCAATTTCCTCTTTCTGATCCTGTCGCTTCCCAAGGCCCTTAATTTCACCCTCGCTCTGCAGCTCGCACTGGCGGGCGTGTCCATGTTTTGGTGGGCCCGGGCGCGGGGGCTGCATCCGGCAGCCTGTCTCTTCTCCGCCGTAATCCTGATGTTCTGCGGGCCTCATTTTCTGCACGTATTTCCCGGCCATTTGTCCAATCTGTGCATCATGCCCTGGATCCCCCTGCTCTTCCTGGCGGTGGACCGTTTGTTCGAGCAGGTCACCCCGGGTCGCGTATTACTCGGTGTTTTCGCCGTAACCATACAGATTTTGTCCGGGCAGGGGCAATACCTCTTCTACACGTTCGTCGCCGTCGTCATCTACTCCGGTTTCCGGCTGATTCGGTGCGAGCATCGGGGCAAGACCGCCATCGGTCTTGCTGGTATATACGTCGGCGCGGCGCTACTCTCGGCCGTCCAACTGCTCACCACGTTCGATGCGGTCAAGGAAAGCATTCGCGGGGAAGGGATCTCGTTCGCATATGCCTCGATGTTCTCGTTCCCGCCGGAGAATCTCATTACGCTGATCGCCCCAGGATTTCTGGGAACCTTGCGGGAGCCCGCCTACTGGGGACGATGCTATCTGTGGGAGATGTCCCTGTTCATCGGCGTAACCGGACTCGCCTTGGCCGCAATTGGAGCGATCGCCGGCGAGCGTCAGATCCGACGTTTCTCGCTTCCCATGGTTTTGGTTCTCTTTGTCCTGGCCTTGGGATCGCATACGCCCGTATTCAAGATTCTCTATCAGTGGATTCCCGGGTTCGACAAATTCCGCGGCGCCTCCAAGTTCACCTTTCAGGCGTCTTTGTTCCTTATCCTGCTTTCGGGTATCGGACTGGACTATCTGATTCGTCGCGGATTTCCCCGCCGGAACCTGGTCGCTGTCATCCTTCTGGTCTGCGCCGTCGTGCTGGGTGTTTTTGCCCTGACGATCCGAAATGTTCCTGCGGACTCGTCTTCCGATTCCCCGGACGTTTGGATGAGACTCATGACATGGGTTCAATCGACCCAGGAGAGCTATCTCCCAAATTCAAGCTATGAGGATCCGGAGTTCCTTCGCCAGGCGAGGTTCGGATCCGCCAACAGTATCCTCCTGGCTGCGGGAACAATCCTCGCCTTATCCGCCATCGCTTTCCTGTCGCGGTTCTCCAACAAGGTCGTCTACATTCTCCTCCTGCTTGGGATCACGGAGGTGTTTGCTTTTGCCTGGGCGTCTCGCGCCTCGTTTGATCTTTCCCAGACCTCCCTTCCATATCTGGAAAGTTTCGCCGCCCATAACCCCGGGGATTACCGCGTCCTTAACTCGGAAAACTCAAACTGGAGCATGGTAGCTGGACTTCACGACATATGGGGAAACGATCCCGAAGCCCTCAAGCGATTCTGCCAGTTTGTTGGTTTTACGCAGGAAAGAGCGCCGGAGGAGTCTGAAGGCTTCTTCCGAATTCATCAGCCAAGTCCGCTGTTTTCCCTCCTCCGCTGCGCCTATATCTTCGGTACGGATCAAACAGGAATTTGGCTTCACACCCTCAAAAATCCAATGAGCCGCTTCCACTTGCTCGGAGACTACAAAGTCCTGCACTCCCGCGATGAGGTTTTCAAGGCCATGGGCGACCCGAAGTTCAACCCCCGAAAAACCGTGATCCTGGAAGATGCACCGGATCCCAAGCCCACATCATCTCAACCGGCGGGACAGGTGAAGTTGCTCGACTCCTCCACGGACCACATGACCATCGAAGCTTCGCTGACCGAACCGGCTATCCTGCTGATCACCGACGCCTACAGCAAAGGTTGGATCGCCACGCCCCTCCAGGGCAGCAGTCAGACCCGCTACGAAGTCATGCCCGCCAATTACACCCTTCGGGCTATCCCGCTCGGCAAGGGTGAGCATCGATTCCGCCTGGAATATCTGCCGCAGTCGTTCCGAATCGGCAAGTGGATTTCCATTGTCTCTCTGGCTGGCTATCTTGCTCTCGTGGGATGGGTTGTTCGAAGGCGATGGACAGCCCGACGACGCGCCACTTGCTTCTTGAATTCACATGCCACGGCGGTATGATAGCGTCGTTTCAGGATGGCGTGGGCGGAAGTCTCGGCCGAATGCCTGAAGTGGGAACTACCTAATAACAACTATCAAAACAGGAACCAGCTAACGTGTCCACAGAGAATCAGAACAAGATCCGTCTGGAAAAAGTTGAACCGACTGTTTTTCTGCGCCGTGCATCGAGCGGGCTGGAGCAGCGGATTAAAGTGGTCGTCGTCAATCCCGGCAGCGTGACTTCAGGAGCGTGCGAGATTCACATCGGCGAAAACCAATACTCCGCCCCCCTTCCGCACATCCCCGCCGGCGAATCGACCCATGACATCTATGTGAAGGAACTGTCGAGCCTGGTCAAAGCAACGGCCATCCTCAAAGTCGCGGGCGAAATGGTAGACCAGAAGACGTTCAACATCAAACCGCCCCGGCACTGGGTCATTCACACCGTGCAAGCTTCACATCATGACGTCGGATATACCGACCTGGCATCAACCGTGCTCGGTCAGCACGACCGCCATCTGGACCAGGTGATCGAGTTCGCCGCAGCCACCAGCGATTACCCCGAGGATGCCCGGTTTCGCATGATCATTGAGCAGGCGTGGTCTGTGGATCATTACCTGAAGACCGCCTCGCCGGCCCGGGCCTCCGCATTGATCGACCTGATGAAGAGCGGACGCCTGGAACTGACTGCGCTTTTCGGCAACATGACCACGGAAATCTGCGGCCATGAGTCGCTGATCCGATGTCTCTATCATGCGTTCCGTCTGAAACGGAAATACGGGATTCCCATCGTGTCGGCTGAGCATAACGATATTCCCGGGTTTTCCTGGGGGCTCAGCACGGTCCTGACTGAAGCCGGAATCAAGATGTTCTCGCCGGAGATTCCCAAGTATTACCACTGGGGCGCCACCGGGCCCGTCCGCTCGTTCTGGGATCAGGAGGCGATGTTCGGATACGATGGTCCGGGCGTCTTCTGGTGGCAGGCACCGAGCGGGAAACGCATCCTGTTCTGGGACGGTAATTGCGCATGCGGAGGTGACTTCCATCTCTCCATGCCCGGGCTGGAGGGACATCTGGCCAAGCTTGAACAAACGATATTTCCGTTCTCCACGTTCCGTTGGGTTGTGATCGGCGCAGCCAGAGATAATTCCCCCTACCTGAAGGGATATGCCGACGTTATTCGTCAATGGAACGAGAAATGGGCGTATCCGCATCTGGTCTGCAGTACCAATGCGAAATTCTATGACGAACTGGTCAAGCAATTGCCCGATAATTTGCCTGTATTCCACGGCGAATTGCCCGGACAGGACTATCCATGTGCGGCGATGTCCACCACGGAAGCCACCGCGATCAATCGCAACAACCATTCGCTCTTCACAGCCGCGGAAACCCGGTCCACGATCGCCCGCGCCGTCACCGGCACCCGCGATCGCCAGACGGAACTGACCGACGCCAATGAGGAGATCCTCTGGTATGACGAACACGCCTGGGGCCATCATTTCCCCTGCGGACCGACCAACCGCACGTCCGAACTGGAGAAGGCAGTTCATGCCCATCGCGCCGCCACCCTGATTCACGACGTCTCCTGCAAGTCGATGGCCGCTATTGCCGATCGCGTCCAGATCGACGAGCAATATCCGCACCTGGTCGTCTTCAACCCGCACCCGTATCCCTGCCCCGGAATCGTCCGTACACCGTTGCGCGAAATTGACAACTGCGGAAGCGAGATCGTCCCCGTTCCACCCGCGGAAGATTCACATGGCGAGAGTTATCTTCGCGGTGTGCTCCTGAACGACCACTGGCACGTGAATCCCGATCCGAACTTCTCTGAAGGACTCTTCGATTTGGTCGATCTGTCCACCGGCAAGAAAGTCCCGTTCGAGATTATCACGATCGAATCCGATATGCCCGTTCCGTTCGCGCCGCAGCGTTTTGGGCTGGGAAGCGGAGGCAAGCGATATGGCGCAATGGAGCTTCCCATCGGACTCAAACGCGAGTTGATCTTCAAGGTCGACCAAATCCCCGCCTGTGGATACAAAACCTTCGGCCTTAGGCCGCGAGCGACGTCTCCCGTGTTCGACTGTCCGTTCACCAGCACCGAGAATTCCATCGAAAACGAGTTCTATCGCATCCGTGTGGACCGAGCATCGGGAACGATTGTTTCGATCTTCGACAAGGAAACTCAAACGGAACTCGTCGACAAGGCCTCGCCCTATTCGTTCGGCGAAGTCGTGGCGCGTTCGCCTCTGAAAGACAACATCTATCGGGCAAAAGATCGCTGCATCACTCAGATCACCGCCGGTCCCCTGACCGCGACAATTGACATAACAATGAATGTCTTCGCGCATCCCCGCGTCCGTCAGATACTCACGTTGTACCCAGGCCAGAAGCACATCGACCTGGCTATGCGAGTCCTGAAGGATGCCACCCCCCTGCTGGATGTTCATGCCGTGTTCCCCTTTGCCGTGGATACGCCGGAATTTCGCCACGAGGGCGTCCTGTGCGATATGGAACCGGTAACCGACTACTTCCCCGGCGCCTACTGGAATTCCATTCCTGTCCAAAACTGGGTAACCGTGCAGAACCAATCGTCAGCCGTCGCCTGGTCGAGCCTCGATACGCCCATCGTCGGTATGGGAGATCTGTGGACATTGGCGACGTCGCCGGCACATCGCAGTTGCAGGAATGCCGATTCTCCCCAACCTCCGGAATCCGCGAAAGATTTGAAGCACGGATGGATTTTCTCCATGCTGTTTGCCAACAACTTTGGTACGAATTTCTCCGTATCGCAGAACGGCGAGTTTCTGTTCCGATATCGCTTCACCTCTGGCCGTCCGAATGCCCTTCAGCCCGCACAGTTCGGGCGCGAGGCGGTTTCGCCGTTTGAAACCATCTTCACTATCCATCACCGGACGCGATCACTCCCGGCTGAACGGGGATTCCTGCAGATCGACCGGCCGAATGTCGCCCTTCTGACGTGCAAACAGGCAGAGGATGCAAGAGGATACATTATCCGTCTGTGGAACCCAGGGAAACAAAACGAACGCGTAAACGTAACCGTGGGTTTCGCCGACATCCGCAGTGCAAACCTGACAAACATCGCGGAAGAGGATTCCTCCGAGTTGGTTCCCTGCAAAGACAATCGTTTGACAGTTGATTGCCGCGCGGGAACCGTCGTGACAATACGGTTGATGGACCGATAGGAAAGTTGGACTCCGGAAACCATCTGCTATACAATTTAGCACGTACCGGGAAGGGTGCGGCGGTATGGTGTCGCTGCAGGAGTCTGGGATGGTCGGGCCGCCATCCGACGAATCGCCTCGGCGTTTTTTCGGAGAACGTATATGACCACGCCCCAACCAGTTCAAAGCTCCAAACAAGAAAGCGGCTACGGCTGTCTGACCCGCCTGAGCTGGATGCTCTTCGGCAACATTGCCCTTATCGCTTCCGCGATTTCAATCGCGAAACACAAGGGCGGCTTCCTTTCCTATGCCGATTTGGTCTTCTGGATCATTGTCGGCGCCCTCATATGGGTAAGGTATATTGACATCACGAAGATGGGCGGCCTGACTGCTTCAGAGAAACCCGCTTCCCTTGCCGACTGGCGACGATATATTCAATATCTGGGCATTTTCGCCTTGGTTCTCTGGGGAGTTGTTCATACCATAGCTTACTTTCACTGATGTTAGGATGGATTGGGTTTCATGTTCGGACACGTATCCAAGGAAAAAGGAAAAGATACAAGAATCAGGCTGATCCGATTCCTGACCGCCCTGGGTTTCAGAGAGGAGATGCTTCTCATCCTGATCGCCGTGCTCGTTGGAGTGGCAGCGGGGCTTAGCGCCGTCATTTTCGGATGGATGGTTCGATGGTCCGATGATCTTTTCTTTGTCCAGTTGGCATCGCATCTGGACATCCTGGGAACGAAGGTCTATCTTCTGCCTCTTATTCCCGCCGCCGGTGCTCTCTTTGTCAGCCTAATGATCACGTACCTGATCCCCGAAGCCAAGGGTCCGGGCGTACCCGCAGTGGTTCACTCCCTGACACGTAAGGGCGGGATTATTCCTTTTCGGGTGGCCATCGGCAAAGCCGTCGGGTCCGCCGTCACCATTGGTTCGGGGGGATCAGCGGGAACAGAAGCACCCATTATCCACATCGGTTCCACGATGGGCAGCGTGGTCGGACAATGGCTAAAACTCCCGCCACAATACATGCCGGTCATCGTCGCCTCCGGAGCCGCCGCCGGACTCGGAGCCATCTTCAACGCACCCATCGCCGGTGTCCTCTTTGCCCTGGAAATCTTCCTCCAGGACATCAGCTACAAAACCTTCACGCCCGTCGTCATCGCCAGCGTCACCGCCTCGACCCTGGCCCGCGCGATCACCCACAAGAGTATGGCTATCTTCGCCCTTCCCACGGAATTGACCAGCTATCGGTACGAATGGTACGAACTGGGCGTTTTTGCCCTGCTGGGACTCCTGTGCGCGTTGGCGTCGGTCGGGTTTATTCGAGCATTCGATTTCGTGGAGAAGGTTTTCCAGAAAATCAGAATTTCCGCCGTCCTCAGACCCGTCCTTGGCGCTTCCCTGGTGGGAATCATCGGATTATTGATGCTGAATCTTGTTCAGACTTCCGGACACAAGCCGGCCATCTTTGGAAACGGGTACAACTGGATCCAGTACATGCTGAATCCCGACAATTACGGGTCCACGGTTGAAGGGTACAAGATCGCCGGCAAGTTTCTCCTGCTTCTGTTCGCCCTCAAGATGGTTGCCACGTGTCTTACCCTGGGTTCGGGAGGAACTGGCGGTGAATTCGGACCAGCCTTGTTCTTCGGGGCCTCCCTGGGCGCATCGCTGATGCTGCTTGTCCACAAGTTGGGCGTTCCCATCCTCTCCAGTCCGACAAATTACGCCATCGTTGGGATGGCGGGGCTCATCGCCGGAACAACCCATGCCCCGTTGACCGCGATTCTGCTTCTGTTCGAACTTACGGGAAACTATACAATCATTTTGCCGATCATGATCGCCTCTGTCCTGGCCACCACCTGCGCCCAGCTGATCGAACCCAATTCAATTTACACCCTCCACCTCAAGCGGATGGGAATTCGAATGGGAGGCCTGGCGGATCTGACGATCATGCGAAGAAGCCCCGTCCATCAGGTCCCGCTCAAGCTGAGCCCGGTCATCCACCCCGATGACCCCGTTCTGGGGCTGGTGGAGAAGGCCAAGGGGTATCCGGAAGCCGATTTCATCGTCACCGACACCGACGGCCGATACGCAGGCATGATTGCACGAAAAGATTTTCGAACCGCCCTGTTGTACCATGACGCCCTTCCCCTTCTGATTGTCGCAGAATTGATGAAATTCTGCACTCCGCTTACTCCCCATGACACGCTGGAGACCGCCCTGAATCGGTTTGCCCAGTACGAAGTGGATTCTCTTCCTGTCGTGAACCAGAAGACGGGCGAAAACACCGTCCTCGGCCTGGTGACCCATAACGATCTGATGAAGACTTATCAACTCGCAATGGAAGAGATGAAAAGATAATGTGAAAGTCGCTCAGGGCTGGCTTGGTTACGTACAATAGATTGACAAAAAATGATTGAATCTTTAGGCACGATCCCGTAAACTAGTAACACATTGAAAACATGTAAGATGTGTGCGTTTTCGAGGTCGGCCCGCCAAGGAAACGCTTTTTGAGGAGTGCTACCATGCCAGGACTGACCCACAGCGTCAATCCCCACTTTAAGTCTCGGTTCTGTAATAAGTTATCGCAGCTTAGCGTTATTGCCTTTATCCTTGTCCTGGCAGGTTTTGCCTGGGCTGTCCCCGTTCCCCAAGACGTAGCCGACAGGACCGCCCAGGATTGGAGCTATCTGCATGGATGGCACCTAAAGCAGGCGGGATGGCAGGCATCGGACGAATCAGAGCCGACTGTCCAGTTCAAGGGAACGCTCTGTGACGACAAGGGCGTGGTCGTAGCGTACAAATACAGCCTTCCCAGCGGAGGGGAAGTGGTTATCGCCAACGAAGACAGTGTTTCGCCAGTCTTCATGTATACGGAAACCGGGGCTTTCGACCCCAAAGCCAACAAGACCGCTGAATACCTGTTCAACGTGTTTGTGAATAACATAAAGTGCGCTCGAGACGCCAACAAGACCCCCAATACCGGATGGACCGCTGTCTCCAATCAGGCAGCCCAATTCCGCGCCTTGGGCGCCCGTGCGTCGGCCGTCGCACAGAGCACCATGGGCCCCTTCCTTACAACCTCGTGGAGCCAGGGAAATCCCTACTATCCTTACGACGACTACAATGCGTTCTGTCCCTATTTCGATGTTCCCGTATACGGGCGATTCTATTCCTACACAGGCTGTGTAGCGACCGCCATGGCCCAGATTATGAACTATTGGAAAGCCCCGATCAGCGGACAGGGAAGCAGCGGCGCCTATGATTGCACTTGGACGGTAGAGAACGTCCCAGATCCTAATGATCCCAACAAGACCATAACTCTGGACCTCAAGGCCCACGTCCCGTCCGTGAATTTCGCGTCCTTTTCGTACGATTGGCTGAATATGCCCGAACCAGATATTCAGACAAACTACAATTACACCCAAATCTCGGCCGTCGCCATGCTCATGTTTCACTGCGGCGCTGCCGTCCATATGCAGTACACACCGGAAGGATCCGGCGCTTACGTTACGAATTATGACGGAACCATGAAGTACTGTGCCGAAAATGCCCTCAAAAACAACTTTAAGTACCAAACGGCCAAAGGGATATGGAGGGATAGCTACACTCGTGAGGAGTGGGAGGCCGTGATGAGAGATCAGATACTCCTCAGTCAGCCGGTTCTATATTCTGGAGTCTCGCCAAGCGTTGGCGGACATGCTTTCGTTCTCGATGGCATGCAGGGAAGCCCCCAAGGATCGCTCTTCCATTTCAACCTGGGTTGGGGTGGCCAATGTGATGGGTGGTACACTGTTGATGTCTTAATAGGTTCCTGCGATCCCTCCGTTGGCGGTTTCGCCGACAATCAGAGCGCGGTTGTCGATATCTATACCCCCGATGGGCCTAAGAAACTGACCACACTCACTTTCCCTGAAGGGTCAGCGGCTATTGTCCGGAGCAAAAACTCCGTTCGCTTCGTCAAAGGTGCGCAATTGGACCTGACTGTCATGCCCTATCCCGGGTATAAGTTCGACCACTGGGAAGGCGCGCTTACGGGAACGGACAATCCGGCGACGATCGTAATGGATAGCGACAAGACCGCCACCGCCGTCATGGTTGTAGCCTATCGTCTGAACATGCAGAAAGACGGAGAGGGAGCGGTAACGACTGATCCGAACAAAGAATATTATCAGCCGGGCGAAAAGGTGACCGTCACCGCCGAGCCAGCCGACGGCTGGGCGTTCGACCACTGGGAAGGCGATGCCACCGGAACGGCCAATCCCGTCACTGTCACGCTGAATCGTGAGAGCCGAGTCAAAGCGTTCTTCAGGCAGGAATACAAGCTTACCATCGTTCGGAGCGGACAAGGCGATGTTAGCCGCCAGCCCGCCCAGAATTCGTTTGCCTACGGCGAATATGTGACTCTGAACGCCACCCCGGCCCAGGGCTGGGTCTTCCGGCAATGGTCGGGCGACATCCAGACCATGGAAAACCCCACCATGATCCGCATCGACGGCGACAAGATCGTCAAGGTCGAGTTCGTTAAGATGAGCGAGTCGTATCGCACGTTGTCCGTCACCAATGTTGGCGAGGGACAGGTAAACCCGATGAACGGAGCCTTCCCGCAGGACACCAAGGTCATTCTGACGGCCGTCCCCGCCACCGGATGGAAGTTCTCCCAGTGGCAGGGAGATGTCGATACGATCTCCGACGTCAATCCCCTGGAAATCACCATGAACAAGGACCGGGGCGTCACCGCCATCTTCGTCGAGGACGCATCCCAGACGCCCGCACATACCGTCGTTCAGAGCGGGGCTCCGACGACATCTGATACCACCCAGAACACAACGGTCACACAGTCTCAGACCGGTACGACGGAAACGCAGAAAGACTCTGAGTTCCACTTCCCCAATCTGATCAATAGCTGTACGCTGCTGACGACGCTGCTTTCGCTGGCCATTGCGGGCGGATTCCTCCTGCTGGTCAGACGACCGTAGTCGGGCTGAAATGAGTTCGATTCGTACAAGGGCGAACATGTCATGTTCGCCCTTTTCATTTTCGGGGAAGAGTGACTTTGCGCACGAACCAGGACGGCGATGGCGTGTAAAAAGTTTCGGCGAATTATTCGAACCAGTTCAGGCTGGAGAGAATCTGCACCTCCTGGCCTCGATCAGCCAAGGCCTTGAGATCCTTCTCGAGCTTCTCCAGATCGCAGTCGAGCAATCCCCGAACGACAGCGGGAGCGAACTGGGTCCCCGAACATTGGCAGACCTCTTTGATGGCGTCGCTGAAGCTCCGGGCGGCGTGATACGTGCGTTCGCTGGTGATGGCGTCAAAACTGTCAGCCAATCCGACGATCATACCCATGGTCGGAATCTGCTCGCCCGCCAGCCCTTCCGAATAGCCCTTTCCATCGTATCGTTCGTGATGATTGAGAATTCCGGGAAGGATGTTCCGCAACTGCCGAACGGAAGCAATGATCCGGGACCCGATGACCGGGTGCTCTTGTACTGTGGCATACTCCTCCCGGGTAAGCTTGCCGGGTTTGCTGAGCACTTGGTCACTGACTCCGATCTTGCCGATGTCATGGAGCAAGCCGGCCATGTAAATTTTCGCGCACTCTTTCTCCGGCAGTCCCATGGATTGCGCGATCCGTTGTCCGATGAGCGCCACGCGGTGGCTGTGACCCCGAGTGTAGGGATCCTTGGCGTCAATGGCATTGACCAGACTGGTCAGAAGTCCGGCAAGCAAGTCCTGGATATCCGCCAGTAAGAAGCGGTTTTGCAGAAAGCTGGCGGTATGTTCTGCGATAGAGCCAAGGAGTTTAGCGTCGGTGGAATCAAATCCCTCAGCTTGATTTACACTAACCGCGAACAGCACGCCCAGCGGATCCCCTCCGGCCTGGAGAGGCCAAGCCAGAATCGACACATCTGACGTTCTGAATATCTGTACGAGGGCAGGATGCGCCGAGATATCCGCGAAGACCAGCGGATCGGTACCCGTCTCTATGAGTTGGTACAGGTATCGCGCCACCGCCTTGGCCGCCTCGCCATTGATCGGCAGTGTACCTATTTCATAACTGGACTCGCCTCCGTTAAGGCGATGATTGACGAAAAGGACCAGCCCCTGGGCGTGAATCAACTCCAGCAGGTCGTCGGCAAAACGATGGATGAATCGACCCGGGTCATCGGTGATGTGCAGATCTTGTCCGAGCTTGTAGATCAGACTCAACTCTTCATAACTCCCGGACAACTCCTGAGACAACGCGACCAGGTCACTTTCGTTCTGGTACGTGGCTTGGACGCATTCCAGATGCTTCAGAAATATCTCGAACAGCCCCTGAGACTGTTCCGTCAGGTTCAGGGGAAGCAGGCAGAGAACGGCCCCAGCGCATCGCCCGCCGGTGAACACCGGAACCGCAATGCCATTGCCGACTTCAGATGAATTGAAGAGGATCGGACACCCTTTTTCCAGACAACCATATATCGCGTCCCGAGCCTGGATCGGAGGATCGAAACCGATGCTTCGAAGTTCGCCATCCGAATGGTTCATGCACCACCCAACCTGGGCGCCAAGCTTCGACCAGCTTTGCACAAGCTGCTCCGTAATGTCGGACAGATACGTTTCCTGAGCATTACTCGTCATGAGACACTCCCCTCCTGCACGGAACTTCCCAGCACCTCGTGCACCAGGGCCAGGAGTTCCCTCGGACTGAACGGTTTGGATATCTTGTGCACGATATGCGTCTCGGCGACATCCTCGCGATTCACGGAGAATCCCCGAGCGGTCAGCAAAATGAACGGAATATGCCGAAGCGATTCCTCGCGGTACATCTTTTCCGCCAGCGACACACCGTCGAGTCCGGGCATCTGATAATCGCTGATCACCAGAACTGGACGGACCCGAAGAATTTGCTGCCACGCGACAAGCCCGTCACAGGCCTTGACACAGGTGAATCCCGCGCCGGACAATTTCAACTCCAGTACACGCAGAATGTGAACTTCATCATCGGCAATAACGATTGTTGGATCGGACATCATACGGCGACCGCCTCCGATACGGGTTCCTCTTGCTCACCCACGATCATGGGTTTGACCGGAAGTCGAACCGTAAACGACGATCCCACTCCGGGCGTACTCTCGATATGGACCGTTCCCCCGTGTATCTGCTCCACTACCCGCTTCACCAGCGACAGTCCCAGTCCCGTCCCTCCGGAAAGCCTTTTACCACTTTCGGATCGATAGAACTTCTCGAATATCCGCTGCATCTCGCCCGGGGCGATACCAACCCCCGTATCCCGAACGCAAATCCGGTAGAAATGGGAATCGCTATCCAGACCGGCGTCCAGAGTAACCATCCCGCCAGACCTGGTGTATTTGATCGCGTTGGATAACAGATTCAGCACCACCTGGCGAAGCAGATCCCGATCGGCCCAGACCTGAATATCCGGTGACGGGGAAACATAGTCCAGGATGAGCGATTTTTCCTGGGCGACATACCGCACAAGGTTCAGAGCCTGCCGCAGTTCTTCGTCCAGTCTCAGTTGCACGAATTCCCGCGGCATCAGTCCCGATTCAATCCGGCTCAAATTGAGCATATTCTCGATGAACCGGTCAAGCCGCTCGGCCTCGGACTGGATAATCCGATAGAAATCATTTCGCCCCTCGGCCGTCTTGATGTCGCCGTCGATCAGAAGCTCCGTATAGGCTTTGATGCTGCTCAGAGGCGTCCGCAGTTCGTGGGACACCTGATGGACAAAATCCGTCTTCATCTGCGAAAGTTCGCGTTCCCGGGTCACATCCCGCAACGTCATGGCCAACGCCCATAGCTCGTGATCGTTGATGAACACGGGGGTCACTGTCACGGCGAAAGATTTGCTCTTCTCGGAGCCTACCTTCTCATGCACGTACTCAAAATCGGCAGGATTTGGTTCACGATCACGCCAACGCTCCGGATTCAGCATCGCGGCGATGATCGGCTCGGAGACAACGTCCTCGATCGGATGGTTCTGGTGCTTGGCAAACTCAAAACCGAACAGGACTTCCGCCTGCCGGTTCGCGAGAGTCAATTCACCAAACGAGTTGACCACCAGTACCGCGTCGGAGATGCTTCGGACAATGGCTTCAGTGTTTTGTTTTTCCACGTCCACGGCCTGAACCAGAAGATCCAGATCCTTCCGCTCCCGGTCCAGTTTGTTCATTCGGCCGCGGATTAGAGTCAGGTATTCATTCAGAATCCCCGCAATACCTTCCACCGGCCATTGCTCTTCGATCATCACCAGTCCGACTTCCGCGCTGACGCTGAGCTTCTGAATCTGGTTCTTCATCAGTTTCAGAGCTTCACGCGTCCGGAGATGAAGTAGAACTTCAATCATGGCCCCGGAGGCCCCCACCGTTCCAATCGCAGCCCAGAGGGCGATCGGCATCCTGGATATGTAACTCGTTTGACACACCAAGCCCCACACCGCAAGCAGAACGATAATCCCGTACAGGACCAGGAGAATTACATGTATCCGATTGCCCAGAATCATACCGACCTCAGAGGCTTGGCTCAGTCATACTTCTAGCGACAGACGGTTCCCGCCAGACCCATCTCCGGCAGCGTAACATAACCGACAACCAGTAAAACTGTTACGATGATGAAAGCCTCAACAAACCATAGCGACTTCATACACATTTACCTCCTGCGCCTTATATGCTTTTGACGCCTAACAGTACTGATATCGACGTTCGGCGGAGGTGCCTTAATTCACGGAGAGGAATTCGATCATGCCAAGTACTGAAATAACCACCATTTAAGTATAAAATGCGAATCGGGCGTTCCAGGTGTTGTTCACCTTCGTTTTCTTGTTTATGGGGCGTTCCACTCCGTTGACCAGGCCGCCACGGTGGTCCGGTAAAAATAAATAAACAGTTCCGAGTCATCAGACCTCGGAACTGTCTCCTGGAACGCTTTTTCACAGAGAAAGATCAGACTATGACTTGGCTTTCTGAGTGGTTGGAGCAGCCTTGGCCTTCGCCGGGTGCTGAGATATTGTCAATTGTTGACGGGGCGGCAAAAAGTAGCGTCACGAGCTCGCTGTATCTCTTGGTTTGACTGGGCACAGTTTTCTCATCCCGAGGTCTTGGTTTGGTTTTAACGGCCTTGGACGTCGTTCTCAGGATTTTCCATCCCCAAGAACGGTCTGGAACGACAAAAAAGCTCGCGGTAGCCTCATGCAGTCGTCGTATGGCTGCACCGCAAGATATTTAAACCTAATGCTCGCAGAAAGAGCCGGTAGGTCACGGCGGCCAGTCCCCGCACCCGAAGGCCAATCAGGTTCATCTGGTACTTCAAGCGGGCCAGTTCCCGCAAAAACTTACTGATCGTCTCGACCACGATCCCCAATCGGGTCAGCGTTCGCATCGCCGAACGGATAGAGGTCGAGTCCATGCGTTGCCTGGTGGTATCGACCCCAAAGGCCCGGATCAGTTCGTTGGTCAGATGCCGAAACAGCACTTGATCCAGATTATGGGCAATGATCATCCGCCGGTAATTCCGCAAGGTCCGTTCACAGAGATACGCATCGTCATCGTCCCGCAGGTCCAGGGCATAATGCCAGGCCATGTTGAAGACCACGGCCTCGACCGTGGCCACATCCGTCAAGTCGTGAAGCTGCTGCAGGATCAGTGCGCCGACGGCAACATACAGGTCTTTGCCGGGGCGTCCGAAATCCGGATGAAAGTGAGTGGCCAGTTCACCAACCTCTAAATGTCGCAACAGATGGGTACGAAAGACTCCGGCCCAAGATTGCTCTAACAATCTTCGCCGTTTTTCGCCCAGAAAAGCCCAGGAATCAAACAAATCGCCGGTCTGATGGTCGCGTATCGTCAACATGAATTCATCATGGCGCCCCGGGGTATGAATGCAAGCCGACTTTTTGCCGCCCCGTCAACTTTTAATTATACCTCGCCGCCGGGACGATCGGTCGGATTTACAAAGACCGCTGGCGGATTGAACTATTTTTGACGGCATTTGAGACAGCAAAAGAACTTAGAGGACGTAAAATGGGCAAACTGAAATTGAAAAGACGACGAAGTTGTCTAAAACATCAGATAGAATGAGGATTTTAACGGGCTGATTTACAAAATACGATTATTTTGGACAGCAGTGATACGTGAGGTAATAATCAGGGTGCTGTTTGTTGAAGAAGACAATACAAGGAGACGTATCATGTTACACAGACGTATCATCGCACTTCCAGTCATATTCACCCTCCTGGCCGTATCGACAGTGTGGGGGAAAAGTCCGGCCACTGCACCGTCGGAGAAGAAGATCGCCGTTTTCGGTTCCTCAGTGGCCTGTGGAGGGTGTGACGATCAGGAGAAGAAAGGTGGGTACGCGGGTCGACTGGCGACCATGCTGGCCGGCCGGGGATGGACGGTGGTCAACGTGTCCCGCGGAGGCGACAATACACAGACAATCCTTCCGCGATTCAGCGCGGAACTGCTGCCTCAACATCCCAAATACGTAATCATCGGGCTATCGCTGGCCAACGAAGGTCTGATCGGGGCCAAGACACCGGCCGATCGGGAGAGAGTCCAGCGGCAGTTCACAGCTGGGTTGCGGCACCTGATCGACTTATGCCGACAAAACGGAATGGTACCGATACTGGGCCAATGTTACGCACAAAGCCTTTTTGACGCGGAGCAGTACGCGGTAACCCGGCGAACGAATCTGGAGACCAACGGGTGGGACGTTCCGAGCTTCAATTTCCTTGGATCCATAGACGACGGAACCGGAAAATGGGTGGATGGATTCATGCAGGACCCTGGCCACCCCAACAGTCGGGGACATGAGGAGATGTTCCGCACGATGGTTCCCTCGCTCTTCGACGCGCTCGACCGAAAAATACCGCAGCCGCGAAAAATGGATACGAATCGATTTGCGTGTATCACGGGACAGGCGAACACTGAATCCGGCTTCTCATTCACACCAACCGATCCAATTCACTCCTTCACAATGGGCTTTCAAGTGCGATGCCGTGGCGAAGGGACCCTCGCCGGTATCGCTAACGGCAAGACGTGGAATACGATCGAGTATCGCGGAGGCAAACTAGTCTATCGCGGCGGCAATTCGTCGCTCGCCGCATCGGGCTTCTCGGAGGGAAAATGGGTGGACGTCGTAATATCCTATCGGCGAGCGAAGGACCAGACGAGCATTTTCATCAACGGCCAGCCGGTCGGGACGCTGACGGGACGTATCGAGCCTTCGTCTTTCGCGCTCGGCGGCTGCGGGACTGCAAAGGCAGCACCCGCGCAAGCGGATTACAGGAATTGGACGGTGTATCGCTCTTCGCTGAATGCCGATGAAGCCAAGGCATTGCACGACGGCCAGCTCCTGCAGGCCAGCCTCGAAATCTACGCCCCCCTTCAGGACGAGCGATTTGAGGCAGGCAAGCCGGCGAGGAACCTTGCCCAGAGCCTTTCCCAGGTGATGGTTCGCGGGCAGATCGAATCGCGTACCGACAAGCGATAACTGTGGGAACGTCCATGCGGCCGGGAAACCCGCCGTCGATGAACAACCGGACAACCACGTCCTGAACTTCAGCCAGCTCAGCCTTTCAGAATGGTAAGGTTGTACTGACTCACAACGTCGCCGCGACAAAGTTTCTTGGCGGCCTTATTGCGAAGGACAGTTCGCTGGAGCCCGCTCTGACTGCAGAGGAAACATTCCCATCCCCATTTGCGGGAAGTCATATCGCTGACGACGCGAGAATCACCGGCCGATGGCCCTTGTGCCGTTGTCTTTCGAAAAACGATGGGTGTGAAATCCAATTCGCGTTTATTCAACCCCAGGTGCCGGTCGAAGACCGTGATCCATTCAGGCCGATCCCATGTACAGCTCATATAACACCAGTTTTCCGGATCCTTCAAAATCGGGCACGGATGGGCGTGCGTACACGGATAGATGAGAGACACCTGCGAGGAATGCGCATCGAGCAGATAATTTCGCACCTCCAGTAACTTGCGTGAGTGCTTTCTGAGGGCCGGTTCCATCAGGACCAGCAGGCCCTCGTCCGCCAATCGATCGATAATGTGATCCAGACTCTTCCTCGCCCCATCGCCACTTGTTTCGTTGATCACATTGACCACAAAAACAACGTCGGGGGCTGGCCCGTCCGGAAATGAGCCCGCGTTGAGCGATAGCGGATGTGTCTGCGCCGAGGCGGGGAATAGAACCTTCTCCGCCAGCGACAGCATTCGAGCGTTGGAGTCCATCAGAACGTAAGAAGGCGAAGTACTGCGGTCTCGGACAAGAAGCGAAAACGCGAAGCTCGCCGTCCCCGGTCCGCAGCCAATATCCCACACCGTAAGCGCCGGTCTGGACAAGATCGAGCGAAGATAATCGCCATGTTCCGAGATCAATTGCGAGAGAACGTACAACACACGGATAACATTGACCGGAAAAAAGTAAAGGCAGTATGCCTCCTCCAACTGCGAGCCACGGTACATATCCGTCTCGGATTTGAGCCGGTTGAATCGATCGCTCAGCTCGCGAATAGGCGCAAGCCATTCCTTGATCGGAGGCAAGTCCGGGTAGAGCGAGATTCCAGTCGCTCGTTCAATCGCCTGAGCGATAGCGCGAATATTTTCTTCGGATACTTCGAACATAAGCAAACCACTTTCGGCGCCGCCTGACGCACATTTCATCAATCAGGAAATCTTAGCCCCTCGCTGACGCCAGATCAATACGGTTTGCTCCTGACTCATCCCCACCTTTTTTGGCCCTTGTCTTGGATGGAGGGCCTGCCTACGCTTTTCTATGGTTGTTTCTAAAGGTTTGAGCCTCTATCAAAATGAAGATTTCAAATAATGCCAACAGATCATAATACACCCGATGCTCAGGAATGCCTCGTGGATGTCGGCTCGCCGTTCGTAACGAGTCCGCAGCCGGTGAAACTGGTACACCCACGCCAATGTCCGCTCGATGAACCAGCGAAACACGCCCAGGCCGCTTCCGTGTTCGGTGTACCGCTGGACCAGCACCGGCTCGATGCCCCACCGACGCAGAAGCTGACGGCACGGTTCGGAATCGTAGGCGCGGTCGCCCTAGAGCTTCTCGGGCCGACGCCGCGGCCGACCCACCTTCCCCGCCACCGACGGAATGCGGTTCACCAAGATCAAGAGCTGCGTGATGTCGTGGCGGTTGGCCCCGGTGATGGTCCAACTCAACGCCATCGAGGGGCTATGGGAGTATTTGAAGTGATCGGCCTTGAACAACTACTTTTACGGTTCCGCCGAGGGCTTGGAGCAGGCGGTCCATGAGACGCTCAAGGAACTGGGGCAGCATCCGGAAACGGCCCTGTCGCTGAGGTATGATACCTTACACAAATTACGTAAAACCGCTTGGAACGATGACGATGTGGTCGACAACAATGATCGGATGTACCTCCTGGCCATTCTTCCCGGCGACTTCATCACCGACGGTTTTGTCAATGCCAGTGACATCAACGAATTGTCGGCAGCTCTCCATGAGAGTTCTAACGATACAAAATACGACTTGGACCACAGCGGCACCGTGGACTCTGCAGACAAGGATTACTTGATCCACACGTTGCTGCTCACAGAGTATGGAGATGCCAATCTGGACCGGATGGTGAATTTCAGTGATTACTTGGCGTTGAGTCAAAACTTCGGGTCATCGGTGTCGGGAGTGGGGTCGGCCCAAGGAGACTTCAACGGAGACGGGCAAGTTGACTTCTCAGACTACCTACTCCTGAGCCAAAACTTTGGATTCGGAGAATAGGGAGCAGACCAGCGATTCCTCCTATATTCGTTCTTCCCGGGTAATTCCCAGGCTGTATTGGAAGGATAGGGCGTTCGATGGGTGCCTCCGCAACACCAGAACCGGAAATCAGGAACACTCCTGTACCGCCGGTGAGTGGTTAAATTGCCTGTGCGCACGCGTTTGTCAGCGAGACGTGAAGTTATCCATCAAGACCTACCCCAAACACCCGCAATATCCGCTGGTAGTCCCCAGTTTCGAGGAACGAGTTAAGGGTTTGAAATGCGACATGTCCATCCCAATAGACAGTATTCAGGCCTCCACTGTGGCGGTCAGTCAAACCCAACCATATAGGCCAGGTCGGCAGGGCTCCCCAGTTCTCAGGCCAAAGAACATGGGCAGTGGCAGGGTCGAGTGTACCGTTGGGGACGACTTCACTCCATAGGAAGCATTTATCCGGGTTGGGAATCTTGCTTAGTCTGCCCTGCGGGGCAAGTGGATTACTCCATATCAAGGATCTAACGCTTCCCGCGTCCTCCGACGTGGCTACGCCGTTGATTCCATAGCCACCCCGACCAAACTGGCCCGGCGTCGAGG
This sequence comes from uncultured Phycisphaerae bacterium, assembly GCA_964563935.1. GTDB lineage: Bacteria > Planctomycetota > Phycisphaerae > JAAYCJ01 > JAAYCJ01 > JBAZZQ01. The sequence continues at coordinate 39,469 of CAZLZE010000011.1, forward strand.
GACACCGAAACATTCCAATGTAGAAGCACGGTGGGTTTAAGCTGAAATATCGCCAATATCCGGTGGAATCCACCCAACCCATATAGGTAGCCAGTTTGTACCCCGCCGGAAAGTTATTGTTGCCCCACAGGCCGTATTGTTCGGTAGTGACGTCGAACACTCCATTCCAATCCTGGAGGTACATAATCACGGCCAGACCCAACTGCTTCTCTTGGTTCATGCATGTAACTTGGCGGGTTCGTTCCCGTGCCGTTTGCATGGCGGGCAGGAGGATCGCAATCAGTACCGCGATGATGGCAACGACGACCAGGAGTTCTATTAACGTAAAACTCTTGGACTTTGGATTGGAGAAGGATACTGCATTCATTGCCTATTCTCCTACGAAAATGAAGCTCCCGTGAACGCCCGCGTAGATTCGCTTGTGGTTGTGCGGATCGACCGTCACTGTCCAGCAGCGGGTGTTGGCCAGGCCGTTGGACATATTTCCGAACGGTTCGGCTTTCCATTTCTTCGTTTTCAGGTCCTGCGTTACTTTGAATATCCCGTGCGTCTGCGAAGCGACGTAGACCGTCGGCTCGGCCACCACCGTGTCCAGAGCGATCCCGTAGGGGATGGGAATATCGACGGCTTTGGACCAGTGCTCGCCGCCGTCGTCGCTGAAGTACAATCCGTCCGTCGGAACCAGTTGAAAATTCTTCATTACGCTGGCGTAGATCCGATTCGGATTTCTGGGATCAACGGCCAAGCCTTTAGGATGTCGAATATCCGGGTACGGAGTCTTTTCACCCGCGATTCGCCGCCAGGTCTTTCCGTCGTCGGTCCGAAAGATGCCTGTGGAGGTGCCGAGGAGAAATTTCGGCGTTCCGGGAACATTGGCCATCACGCTGAAGATCTTGTCGTCCAGTCCGGTCGCCACCGATTCCCACTGCGTCGCGTTTTGGCCGATGTTCAGACGATAGACACCGTGCCCGTCCGCCGGGGCGTAGAGGAACTTCTGATCTTTACCGTTTTCCTTCCATTTCGCCAGACCGATGTCCTCGACATGAGCATTCGGGAACCCGCCCTTCTTATCCTTCCGGCCGCCGATCACATGGAACCCGCCGCCGCCCCAGCCCTGGAGAACTCCGCCACCCGCGTTGCAGTACACAATGTGCGGCTGATCCGGATCGAGGATCAGGTTGCTGGATACGCCGATGAGTTCACCTTCGTACCACGGTCCGCCCACCAAGGCCCAGGATTCACCACCGTCGAGGCTCTCATGCTGACCCCAGTCGAAATCGACCACCCACAGATGCTTCGGGTCCTTCGGATGCACGACGATCTTCCGGGCACAAAGGAATTCAATTTCGCCCCGGCCGGTCCAGAAGCTTCGGTCGCCGATCTTCTTTATGCGCGAGGTGATCTGCTGCCAATCCTTCCCGCCGTCGGTGCTCTTCCAGATGATTCCGACGTTGTCTCCGAGGAAATAGATCACGTCGGATTTTCCGTCCTTGTCCTTATCCCCGCCGCCGACCCAGATGACTGTTCCGACCACGGCGTGGTATCCTTCACCGTGCCACGTCGAATTGCGTTCCTTGTTCGGGTCCTTGCCGTTCAGAAGGATGTTTGTATCGAATAGCACATTCCAGTTCACTCCGCCGTCGGTGCTGCGATAGAGTCCGCCGCACCAATCGCTGGACCCGAGGTACAACACATTCGAGTCGAGCGGATCCACCGTCAGCGAAGCGAAGCTTATATTCTTCGGCAGCCCATTCGACAACGGCTTCCACGTCTCACCCCGATCCAGGCTTCGGTAAACACACGACTCCATGCCAGCCATCGCGCCAAGCGTCGTGTAGACGACGTTCGGTTTGCCGCGAACGGTAATGACCTTCTTTCCGACCGCCCGCTTAAGCAGGTATTGAACCGTCTCCCAGCTTGTCCCGCCGTCCTGGCTGCGATACATGCCGAAATCGGTCGCGGCGTACATGAGCTTGGGATCGTGGTAATCCACCGCCATCGTAAAGATGTGAGCGGTGGGCGGAATGTTCTTTTGGGCGTCCGTGTTCAGCTTCTGCCAAGAGCCCGCGTCGCCCGACTTCCGGCTGACGAAGATAGACCCGATCCAGTGATACCCGCCGTCGGGTTTATCATGAAACGCCCGGCCGCCTTCCCACACGCCCCGACCAGTGACGGCGTAAACCGTTTTGGCGTCGTGCGGGTCCTGAAGGAGGAACCCGACGCCGGGCGAACCGTCGAATGCCCGCTGCCATGACTGGGCATGGTTGTCAGAGATGTAGATCTTGCCTGTGTCCGTCGTCGCGATCACGCGTCCGGTCGGCAGAACGAGCAGACCATAGTGGTTATTCCAGTCCACGCACCCGTCGAAATCGATCCCGGTGTTGGCGTTCTTCCACATCTCGCCGGCATTGAGCGTCACGTGCATTCCACCGCAATCGAGTCCCACATAGACGATATTCGGATCGCGAGGATCCGCCGCCAAACACCCGGCCGTCCCGCCCCCGCCGGGACCAAGCTGTCGAAACTGAATGGCCTGGACCTCACTGATGTATCCAAACATGCACAACAAAACCAAAGCCGACGATACGCTCTTACTCATGATGATATTCTCCTAACACTTCTTCGTTCTGCAATTCGGCACGGTTCAATTCGACTCATTTCACTTCCCAAAGGCTTGCCTTCATCGAGATGCTCGATAAGCATGCGGGCGGCCTGTTCGCCGTAAGCCTGCATGTCATACTGGAGCGAAGTCAGAGGAGGGATCGCGTATTGACATAATCGAGAGTCGCACGAGCTGACCAGGCTCAGATCGTCAGGACACTTGAGCCCCCTGCTGTCCATCTCGGCCAGCAAGGCAACGAGCATCTGATCACTCGAGACAATAACAGTGGCTCGTTGGTCCAACGGCTGAGCGGACCAATAGTCCATGAGCGGCTTGGCGTCATGATAGTTCCAGAGTCCTTTGTGGAAATCCGCGGCAAGAACGATCCGGCAATCAGATGTTTCCGGGCATTGCCCCGCCCGTGCAACCAACTGCGCCCCCACCTCATGACCGCGGGGCGTCTGTTCATTGCAGTACAGAATTCGCCGGTGGCCCATTTGGGCGACGTACTGCACAACCTGAAAGAGGCCACCGATGATATCGCATGCAACGGTCGGAATCTCGCCAGACGTTTCGAGATTGTCGCCGACGCAGACACAAGGCACGCTGTACTCGCGGAACCGATTGACGACGGTGGATTCGACGTAGCCCGTAAGCACCAATCCGTCGACACTTCGCTGCCCGACCTTTGGCGGGACAACGAACGTGTCCAGGTTGGAGAGGTTATACCGGCTGATGTTCAGCCCATAGCCATATCGCCGGCAGACATTCTCCACGCCCATAAGGGCCTGGGCGAAGACCGCATTGGCCCAGCCGTCGGCAATATTATCGGAGAGAATGAACCCCAGATGACCGGTGCGCCGGCTGGAGAGTGCCCGTGCGGCGGCATTGGGCTGGTAGCCTGTTTCCTGAATTGCCTGCAAGACACGTCGCCGGGTCGCTTCACTGATGGCCACTTTCGTCTTACGGGAATTGAGGACAAATGAGACGGTGGACTTGGCCACCCCTGCTTTGGCGGCAACGTCGGCAATTGTAATGCTTCTGGTCATTGTTCTCGCCCTGTAATATGTGCTATAAAACCGATTTTATAAAATCGGTACAATTTGTCAAGAAAATTCTCCCCAATCGGTCATACGTGTGCAGGTTGATCCTTTCTTCTCGAAATGGTGAAAAGGATGGCTGGGGAAATACGATATCCGAATTCGCCCAACACAACCAGCGTGCTGTGTACTCGACAAAAAACTTGACGAAACTCATCGGATCATTTAACATAGTTGCTTAGAATAAATTCAGGGGTCGAAACGGAGTGCATCTACTGTTATATCATAATTAGTCATAATAGCGAGTGCACGTTTTGTAGTGGATTTTTGGATTTCGGGGGAATCATCTTGGACACCATGCCCATTCGGCTCAATCATATTGCCCCGTAATCCAGACCCGATGCACCTGTTTGATTCAGATTGGAACAGGCGGTGTACCCAAGCGGCCAGGGAACGGATGTGCAAGTCCGTATCACGCAGGTTCGAATCCTGCCGCCGCCTTTCGGGGAATGTTGAAGTATGATGGACGCGAAAGATCCAAGCAGACAACCTGGAGGATGTCAATTGATCTCCAGTGCGGCCATCGGCCGAGAGCCGTGGTTGTGGTTCTGGCAACGGTCCTGTCGCCGGACGCAAGAAGCGTTGCAGCGATTTCCCCGGTACCTGGCCCAGAAGCCGATGGGCGTCATCCGGCGACTGAACCGCCTATGGACCGGACAGACGGTCCCAAAAGTGACGTCCGCGGCCAAAGCGTCACAAGAACCCGCGAATCTCCAATTGGATCCGGGAATGCGTGTTCGTGTACGGCTGCGCGACGAGATCGAACGGACACTCGACATTCGCCGACAGTACAAGGGATGCCCCTTCGCAGATCCGATGTTCCGATTCTGCGGACAGGAGTTCCGGGTATTCAAGCGCGTCGAACGGTTTTTCGATGAAGCGCAACGGAGAATGGTCAAGTGCAAGGACATTGTCCTGCTGGAGAATGTCTTCTGCGACGGCATGGGCTATCCGGAAAGTCAGGGATGTGATCGCACATGCTTCTATTTTTGGCGGACGGAGTGGCTGGAACGAATCGACTAACATGTGGGGACAGGGCATGAGATGGAAACCTCTGGCCCATCTACAGACGCCGGACTGGGAGTACTGGAACCGGTGCTACCCGAACGGTCTGGGTCCGTCGGCATTTTCGTCTCCTGCCTGGCAGCGATTAATGGAAAAGGAAGCGGGTCCGCCCTGGCGATTAATGCTTCTGCGGGCTGGTGCCCGCGGCGAACAGGCGATTCACCTCCCGGTGCTCGTCAAAAAGGATCGGTGGAGACGAATTGAGATCTCCACGCGTCCGGTTGCCTACTACGTTACCCCCATTGAAAAAATCAATTCCTGCTGCGAGAAGATCGTCCCCGTCCTGCTCCAGGCCGGCGCCAGACCGCTTACCTCGCAAATGGTGTGGTGGAACCCGCCGTGGTGCATATGGCAGGGACTGTCCGCAAGTGACAAAGGCTGCAAAACATGCACACGGTCGAGCGAGTCCCCCTGGTGCTCACTCAACCCCCGGGCGTCGGTCAAATCGGCCTGGATGAGTACGCTTCGATACTGCCTGGTTGATACATATCTCATCGTGCTCAATGAATCGGCAGAGGAATATCTCGCGACCAAAATCCAGCGGGCCCATCGCCAACACCTTCGAAGCAACGAGCGGGAAGGACTCCAGGCTGTCCACAGTCCTTCCGCCAACATGGTGGATGAGTATTTCGACTTGTACAATCGTGTCTACACGAACCGTGGATGGGAAGGACGCCCCTTTTCCCGTGATTTCTTCCATGAAGTCAATACAACACTGGGCCAAGGGGGTGAACTGGTGGTGATCCGCCACAAGGGAAAAACCGTCGGAGGCGGCGTGATTGCCTATGACTGGTATGCCGCCCATCTCTTCCAGGCAGCAATGGATCGCGAAGTCAAAGGTATCCACCCTCATGCCATGCTGTATAAGATCGCCATAGAACAGGCATCCAAGAGAGGGCTTCGCTACGTGAATCTGGGAGGCATCAACAAGGGTAATGATGGATTACGGCGATACAAAGAGGAATGGGGGGCCATCGTCACCGCAGTCCCCACCCTCAAGTGGTATAATGACGCATTCGCTCGACTAAGGCGCACCGTGACCCACGCGACCATTTGGATGAAAATTCTCCTGGAGGATTTCGGCTCGCCTACCATCGCATAAGTTCAGTATCGGTCGCCGCAAGACCGAAAAGTGACACGCCGATCAGTGCTCTTTTCCTGAAATAGAGGATACCCGCTTCCACCGACGGACAAAGACGATCCCGAGCACAACAACCACGATCAGAATAACCCACGAGACAAGGCGATGCTCCTCAAACCATGAAGCAGGTTTGGCGCCGGGTTGGCGATAGCCGGGGTTCGGCGAGACCTCACCCAAAGCGGCGGGATGGATGTTCTGGGCCCGGAGACGATCGGCGTCTCGGGCAAGTTCGTAATTCGGCACAGAAGCGAACATATTCCCCGCCAGCAGACGAAATTCATGTCCCGCCTTGGCCTGAAACTCCAGGACCGCCGCCAGACGGCTGACCTCCGCCTTACTGAAATGGAGCGACGGTTCGTCATCATTTTCGATCCGAATGTTCAGATACCGATAGCGGCAACCTTTGAGGCTGACGGTCAATGAATCATCCGAACCATGCCGTCCGGAGTAGCGGTAGACCGCGCCGGTCGTAACAACGTCCCACGGCTCCTGCACCGTCTGCTCTTGAATCGGAGCGTTCTCGGACGACGTCCTGATCACACGTTCCTTCTGGTCTCGGCCGGAGATGCTCACCCGGCGAAAGAAATTTCGGTCTTCGAACTGGAGCGTCAGCATATGGAGAGACAGGTTTCTCACGCCCAAATCCACGGTGACTTCGGTTGATTTCTCCTGCGGCACATCCCGAACACTAGTCTCCAGAATGGGTACAGAGACGGTCTTCGCCGATGTCTTGAGCACCTGCCACGCCAGGACGTCGTCAATATCGATGCGTCCACGGTCAAATGCGTCATTGAATACGGTCACGCGAAGGTACGGATCCTGATTGTCAGGGAAAGCCACGACATTCTTATCATGGGTGACGCCGGCCTCCCGACTGATCCGAAAAATGAACGCATCCTCGCGGACCTTCTGCCATTTCTTGCTATCCTGACTGGACTCGATGAGGACACGACGGCGGAAACTCACGCCCGGCGTGATGATCTCCACACGATTTTTGAGCACCTTCTGACCGAAGGCCAGTACGACGGACGCGCTTTGACCATCGACGGACGTACGATCATACAATACAACCGGAACTGACTTGACTTGCTCATTGTCTTCGCCGAACACCAGAACATAACCGACCTCCTGACCAGTTTCCGATACAACCCGCAAGTCCGCCAGATCGGGTCGGGCAACATCGAGGATCTCTGAACCAAGGTCAACCTGAACAAGCCCCTTGTCCGGAGCGGGAGTCATCTTTATTGGAGCGATATATGCCCACTCCTCCATATTGACTTCGGCGAAGAGAATCGTCTGGGCGAGTAGGATTGACAGACAGAAAATAAGACTGCGATTGTGAGCTTTCATCATGGGTATATTTTACCGGATCGAAGGACGGGATTTCAACTCCCTGGTACCGTTGGTCACGCACAAAATGGTATAATACGTACTTGAACTACTCCTGGTGCGTCATTGCGAACGTAGTGAAGCGATCTGGTGTTCGAACGCCAGATCGCCACGGCCCCGTTGGGGCCTCGCGATGACTCGCTGGGGTGAGGCTCCGCACTGGGATTGGTTCAAGTACGTATAATGGGATCACAATGTATTGGTTTGTCTGAATTGGGTCTTCGCATGGCGACAGTTGTATCTCGACATATTCTCCACATCGACATGGACGCCTTCTACGCGTCCGTGGAACAACATGACCATCCGGAGCTCAAAGGCAAGCCGGTCCTGGTGGGTGGAAGTCCGCAGGAACGCGGCGTGGTGTCGGCCGCCAGTTACGAGGCACGTGCATTCGGATGCCACAGCGCCATGCCCATGTCCACCGCCATCCGGATGTGCCGCCAGGCGATCGTCGTACCGGTACGAATGGACCGATACGCGGACGTCTCGGGGCAAGTGTTTGAGATTCTCGAACAATTCACTCCCCTGGTGGAGCCGCTGTCAATCGATGAGGCATTTTTGGATGTAACAGGATGCGAACGACTGTTCGGTCCTCCGGAAACGATCGCAAGGGAGATCAAACGCCGAATTCGAGCCGGCACGCACTTGACCGCATCGGTGGGCGTCGCGCCCAATAAATTTCTGGCGAAACTCGCCAGCGATCTGAAGAAGCCGGACGGCCTGGTCGTGGTGCCGATGGATCGCATTGAAGAGTTCCTCGACCCTCTTCCCGTTTCCCGGCTCTGGGGTGTGGGAAAAGCGACTCTGCCACGGTTTGAGCAGCTACGTCTGCGAACATTAGGCGATGTGCGGAAATTGTCATTGGAGGAGCTACGTCGGCATTTCGGCAGCGCGGGGGACGACTTCTACCGATTCGTACGGGGAATTGACGACCGCGAGGTGAGGCCGGAGAGTGAAACCAAGAGCCTGAGTACGGAAACAACCTTCGCCGCCGATATCCCTGTACGGGAGTTGGAATATCTCCGCGGCGTGCTGTTGGATCAAACGGACCATGTCTCCCGGCGGCTGAGGCGCCACCGGCTTCTGGCGCGAACCGTGACGCTGAAGATTCGCGGCCCGGATTTTACGACCATCACGCGAAGCTCCACCCTGGCTTCGGCCACGGACGAGACAGACGCGTTCTGGACGGCTGCGTCCGCCTTATTCGACAATTGGGCACGGCAGCGTCCTGAACCGGTACGACTCATCGGCGTGGGACTTTCCTCACTCAGTTCGCATCATGGGCAGCAGTTGCTTCTCTTCGATCAAGACGAAACCCAGCGGCGGAGACAACTCGATCAGGCAATCGATCAAATCCGGGACCGGTTCGGGAAGGAAGCTATTTCCAGAGGGCTTTCGAGGCTTGAACCGCCGGGGTCAAAGGCGTGATGGGTCCTCAACGATGAATCAGATACCTGTTAGGTACCGATTGAACCACTCCGCGCTTAGGCGGGCCACTTCCTCCAACGCGCCCGGTTCTTCGAAAAGATGCGTAGCTTCGGGGATAATCGCCATGCGGCGCTCTCCCCGCAACCGGTCGTAGGCCATCCGGTTCAATTCAATGACAGTGTAATCGTACCCACCCACAATCAGGAGCGTGGGGGCTACGACACGGCCGGTCTCACGCAGTGCCAAGACACGGCGTCCGCCCCGGCAGCCAACCGCTTTGACACGATCGGGACGCTCCGCTGCCGCGATCAAGGCCGCCGCCGCACCCGTGCTGGCTCCGAAGATTCCGAGTTTCAGATCACGAGTGTGCTCGCCACCTTCAAGCCAATCGGATGCCAGGACCACCCGATGAGCCAGGAGTGGAATATTGAATCGCAGTTCGGCTGTCTGCATATCCAGGGATTCTTCCTCGCGCGTGAGCAGATCGATCAGCAGCGTCGCCAGACCTTCCTGGTGGAAGTAGTCCGCGACGAACCGGTTGCGCGGACTGAATCGGCTGCTTCCCGAACCATGGGCAAACAGGACAATACCCGTCGCCTCCTCCGGAATCGCCAGATTTCCTTCAATCACGTGCCCATTCACTACTATCCGTACCGCGATCTCGTCGACATCGTGGACCATTCGTTTTGTCATGATATCCCCCTCCCATTTCCATCGTTCATGTCTCCTTGCCGGCTGGTTCCTCGATAGCGCGATGGAGCAGATCCGTCACTTCCTCGTCGCTGGTCTGCAGGAAATTGCGGTACCAAGTTCCCACGCTGAAGAATGGTTCGGGCATGATAGAGCACTGAACCTCGTCGGCAGATTCTCCAAGCTCCGCGCAAGTCTCCGCCGCCCCGGTGGGAACGGCAACCACAATCCTCTTCGGGTGGCGTTCGCGCAAGGCCTTCACCGCCGCCCGCATCGAGGCGCCCGTCGCCAAACCATCATCCACCAGAATCACCGTCTTGCCTCGTACATCAGGTTCCGGCCGATCACCCCGATACTGGCGCTCTCGGCGATTGAGTTCCTCCTGCTCCCGACGGACCACGGACTGAATCACGTCCTCGGTTATCCGAAAACTACGCACCACATCATCGTTCAGCACCCGCACACCGCCCGTCGTGATGGCCCCCATCGCCAGCTCCTCATATCCCGGAACTCCGAGCTTGCGGACCAGGAAAACATCCATCGGAACATGCAGAGCCTGAGCAACCTCAAAAGCCACCGGAACGCCTCCCCGAGGCAAGGCGAGAACGATCACGTCAGACCGATTCGCATACGTCATTAACCGTCGAGCCAACTGCTGTCCGGCGTCATATCGATCCTGAAAAGTTATCATCTTTCTTCCTCCCGCAAGTCCGGGCGGAGTCCCATGCTTCAGGGATCACCCATTCCTTGGCTCTCATTCCTCCATATCGCTATGAGCGGCATATTGGAACAGGAGCACCTTGTCCACACGCACAAACAACTGCTTCTCCACCTCGACCAATTGTGAATGGGTCTCGACCTGCGGAGCCCATCCGTCCATAATCGTAGCGTCCTCGACACGTTCGATCTGACCCAGAAGTTGGTAGCCCGTGTCGGTCAATGGGTTCCACACCACAATGGCGATACCAGGATTCTCCTGAAGATTCCGTATCGAGGCGGGACAATACCAGGAAGTGACAACAATACTCTCATTGGAAACCCGGACAAGTTTTTCCGCTGCAGCCATGTGTGGAGTCCCTTGACTATCGGCCGTGGCCACCAGGACATAATCAAGCTGTTGTGAGAGAAGAATCGCGTTTTCCAGCCATTCCTTGTTCATGGTCCACCCCACCCATCTGTAAAATTATACCAAGTTGCAGGCGGTCAAAGCAGAAGATAGTACAACCCTCTTTATAGCATTCATTATATGCCGCGTCAACGATAGGCCGCATTCGCCAGATGCCGCTAAGGCGTCCAGATATCCCGCCAGACCTGCCCCGCCATCTCGCGCAGCGCGTGACCTCGATGGGCATGGACGTACTCCACGGTCCACATATTGGCCAGCTTGTCGTACGTAGCTCGGACAGACCAGATGCTCTCCAGACTCTCCGGACGAATACCGTAACGCATGTCATAAAAGTCCACAATCTGATCGCCGTTACGATGGCTGTAGACTGCCCGTGTTTGCCCCATGGTGAACCAGTCGAAGACCTTCACTTGCGGAAGTTCCCGGGCCCGGCGAACCCATTCATTATCATCGACCGCAACTGAGTTCAGCTTGATGTCCGACGCGGGAACCCTATGCATCAGGTTGATCTTGCCCGCCTGCCAGTGTTCAGGAGTCTGCACAGTCCCCCGCCAGAGAAAGATTGTACCGAGTTGAGGATAGGCATTGAATTTCGCTTGCTCCAGATCGGACAGAGTATTCAACGCAACAGCCGCACGCATCCGACTCAAGGCCCACTCCCGCATCGCCAGACCAGAAGTAATGTACGCCATGGAGATCCCGAATCCCGTCCAACCGATCACCAATGTCAGCCGCCGGGGGTCAGACTTCACCTTGCGAACGACAAAGCACGCCAGCAGCGTAAGGATAAGGACAGGCGTGTAGATAATATCCACAATGGCAATCGCGTCGATGCCAAAACGGCGATTGGTGAATGGGGCTAAGAGTTGTGTACCGTAGGTGGTGCACCAATCGAGGAACGGGTGCGTAAGCATAGGCAGAAAGACAGCCAGGAATAGCAGCCAGAAAGGCGGCGGTTTGTCCTTATTAACAGGACCGGTGGTTTGATTGTCCATGTTCCGGCGTCTGAACCACCACCACAATGTCGTTACCACCAGCGATAATACTGGAATCATCAGAAGCGAATGACTGATACCCCGATGATTGGAGATAACAGAGAACTCATCCAATTCCGTCCCCGTAAGCGTAAGCAACGGTGCTACAAGGATATCCAGATCGGGAACAATGGTCGCGACGACAGCGGCCCAGGTGGCATCGCGTCCAATGCGTTGTCGGAACCCCAGTTGCGCCACTGTCGCACCCAAAAGACCATGCGTAATCGTGTCCATAATAAGAATTCTAGGTCAAAACAGCGTTCAATGCCATTGTTTTTCAGGACTCTCATACAGGCCACGAACTTACATCACCCATAAACGCATACACAAAAAGCACTTGCGTAGAGATATCGCTTTTACTGAAATAAACCCTTGAATTTATCTATAAACTCATTAAATTATAGATAGTTTAATCTATTTCTCGACAGTACGAGGATGATATGACGACGGAACAAGTGTTGGAGATGTCCGGTCGACAGGTGGTTCGCCACCGAATCCGTGAGGGAATTCAGCAAATGATCCTGAGTGGACGGCAGAGGCCGGGGACGAAATTGGTTCAACAGGAATTGGCCAGGCAGTTCGGTGTGGCACAGGGGGTAATCCGGGAAGCCCTCTTGGAGCTTCAGTCGTGCGGTCTGGTGGAGACGATCGACAATCGGGGTATTTTTGTCAGTGAGTTGAATTTCAGCAAGCTGCTGGAATCCTATGAAATTCGCGAGATGCATGAAGGTTTGGCATCGCGGCTTTGCTGCGATCGAATTACGCGGGCACAGGTGCGTGAGCTGATGGAGATGGCAGAGCGGATTTACACATTGGCGACGGACGGAAAACTGGACGAGATGGGTTCGCTGGACCGGGAGTTTCACTACCGGCTGCTGGAAATCTCGGGCAACAGTATGCTTCTTCGTCTGGCGGATAATTACCGGGTTTTGGGCAAGGTTATCCGAGCCAATCGCGATCCGCATGCGGTTCGGGAGGAGCATCTTGGGATCTTGAAGGCTATTGAGGAAGGCAAAGGCGAGGACGCGGAGCGGTTAATGCGGGAGCATATTCGGGCTGGGAAGAAGGCGGTGGAAGAGCAGGTGGCGAAGGGCGAGTTTGTGCCGCACTGGGTGGTGTGAAGATTTTATAGTGTGGAGTTTAAGCCGTGAAACGAGTTTCAGGTTCTGGATTACCGGTTCTAGATTGGCGGAGAAGAAGGTGCGTCCGGACGCGCCCGACCAAGAAGAGTTTTACTCTCATTGAGCTGTTGGTGGTGGTAGCGATAATCTCCGTGCTGGTGGCATTGTTGTTGCCGTCACTAACCAAGGCCCGGGAGCGTGCGAAAGAACTGCAGTGCGGTTCGAACGTCCGACAAGTGGTGACCGGGGTCCTGATCTACGCCCAATCCAATCGGGAAATGACGCCGCAGAAAGCGTTCTGGACGCAGGCGAGTGATATTCCGAGCAGTGATTTAAGTCCCAATGACGCTTCGCGTCTGGCGGTGCAGGGATACGTCACCCCGCAGGTTCTCTACAGTCCGTTTGACGGGCGGACGTACGAGGCACATTGGCCCGTCGTCGAGGATCGGCGGTGGTGGTCATATACGTTGCGAGAACCGCTGTGCGAGGACAACGCGGGGGCGGTCGGGGGTGAGGCGGAAATAAGTCAACCGGTGTGGACACCTTGGGTTTATAGCTACTCGCTGGGCAAACTGGGTCACCGGGCGATCGTGGCGGACCGGTTCAGTAACAATTTCGTCTGGTCCTACCACGGTGGGCTGGAGTTTTTGTCTTCGTCGCCGAATTATGGGAATGGGAAGGGTTGGCACGTCGGATACGGAGACGGGTCGGTCGGATTTGTGAACAATGACCCGATGGTTTTCTGCTTTGAAAACGACGGACCGGGCGGCTGGCCCCGGCGCGACGAAGCCTGGGTGATTTTTGACCGGAATTATCCGTAACTGGTGAGCAACTCAAGAAGGAGTTCTCGTGAAACATCATCGCATGGTATCGGTAATCGGTAGTACCATTTTCCTTCTGGGAGTTTGCGAACTCCAGGGAGCAAAGACCGATTCTTCGTCGGCATCTCCCGCGAAGCGTCTATGGTCAAGCCTTCCGCCGGAGGTTCGAGAGGCGTTGCAGCCGGGGCGGTTCTTGTATAGCAACCAGATTCCTTCCAGTCCGTTCGGAGCTAATCTTCAGACGATGGACGACCGGGTTGACTGGGATAACGTGGAGTCTCTTCTCGACCAGTTTTCCGCCTCGGGCCTCAAGTGGATTCGTGACGGAGCGGTGGCCGGGTATGACGATTTCAAGAAGCTCGACCAAATGAAGAACTGGAAGCCGCCGGAATTCTGGACCCAGTTCTGCAGGGGCGCCAAGGCACGCGGGATTAACTTGCTGGTAACGCTGCGGGTGATTTCCTGTCCGGGTCCGGGCGGAAAATGTACATCTTCCCCGGAAGGGCACCGGGCGCTGGTGGAATGGATCAAGGTGATCGTCCCGATATTGAGACCGTGGGTGAAAGATTGGGTGATCGATAACGAGCCGACTCCGGATATTCCACCCGCGATGTACGGTCTAGGTGTTGGGGAGGCGTATTCAGCAATCAAGAAGATCGACCCGGAGGCCCGGGTGCATGCCGGAGTGCTTTCCATGCTGGAATGCATGACACCGGCGACTCAGGGCGGACGGGAACCTTATCCGGACAAGAACAGTTCCTACGTAGACGGATTGATTGCGGCGGGATTGACCGACTGCTGCGACGTGGTTTCCTTCCATCCGTATCGCCAGCCGTATGTACTGGAAAACATTCCGGAGCACGCAAGCGAATTCCGTCCGTGGCAAACATGGAAGGATTACATCGAGCAGATTCAGGCGCTTAAAGCCCGGCTCACGAAAGCAAAGGGCAAGGATATGCCGATCTCGATTACGGAAGTGGGTTTCCCAACGCATTATAATCCGGGAACCGGCCAGCCGGTGATTTCGGAGGAAGCGGCAGCGAAGTATGCACTCCGGGCCCATATCATGGACCACTGGCTGGGGATCGCTCCGATCATTCACTTTGCGTTTAAGCGGCAAGTCCAAGGCCTATTCGATCCGGAGGCGCATTTCAGCATGATCACTCCGGAATGGGTGCGCCAATCGCGGTATTTCGCGATGGGCGCGCTAGCCTCATTGTTGGATAACCGGGATAAGCCGCTGGAGACTCCCGTCCAAATTTCCCCAACTCGTGACGCGGACAAAGCTAATATCTATAAATTTGTTTTTCATCGAACCCAGGCGATTCAGTTACTCCGGTGTGACAATCCTAAACCGGGAACATATGTTCCCAAAGAGTCGCGGAGGGAAAAGATCGAGATGGTCAGCGTGTTTGCCTGGCGGGCGGTAACGGCGAGCGAAGGGGGAAGCCCCCTGCCGGTGGACTTGGAAATAACGATGCCCGATGCTGAATATGGTTATCCGATCCTGATCGATCCGATGGCCATGGCGACTTGTCCATTCAAGGAACTGTCTTTCCAGCGAAAGGACCGGATGTATCGTGTGAGAGGATTGCGTGTTTCAGATGCCCCAATCCTTATTCGCTTTTTCAAAGTCAATTCCCGTTAGTCGAAAGGTGTAACATCATGTGCGCGAAGATCAACCCGACAGGAGAACCGTACACGCTTAGTGGTTCGCGACTGGCATTTACGAACTGGTACTACGTCCGGCCGTGCTGGTTCGGATGGTATGATGATACCGGCAAGTGTGTTTCCGTTGGCGGTCCGCAGGGTCCGACGGAGGCGAGGTTCGGGCGATCGGACGATCCTTACGGCATAAACATCGTCGCGCACGCGGCCCAGCGTGTTGGGCCGATCATGCCCGTGGAACGGCGGTGGGAAGAAGGCGGAATCGGAATCGGCACGATCCTGCAGGATAATGGAATCTACCGGGCCTGGGGCAGCACGGGGTGGGGCGACCTTAAGGAACGCGGCAAGAACTACTTTCTGTATTTCGAGTCTACCGACGGCTATCACTGGACTCGCCCGAACTGCGGGATCGTCGAGGAAGAGGGGAACACGAACAATAACATACTTGGCGGGTTCGGCGGGACAGTTTTTATCGATCCATCGGCGCCGGCCAATGAACGGTACAAATGGATCTCCGAGGCCCATTTTCCTCAGGACGTCTATGAGGAGTACGTTCGACGCCGTCCCGATGCCGTGGACCCACGAAGCAATCGAACGGACGCGAAACTCTTCCTGGGCGTTCGCGGCGCGGTCTCGCCTGACGGTATCCACTGGGACGTCATTCGCCAGCCGCTGGTGATGCACCATTCCGATACGCAAAACATCTGCTATTACGATACGCGACTCAAGAAATACGTTGCCTACATGCGTGAATTCGTGGCAGGACCGCAGGCGCCATTGGAGGGACACCCCCCTCAACCGTCCCACTGGATTTCCGTCGGCCGACGAGCCATCGCCCGAGCCGAGACGGATGACTTTCGTAATTTCCCCATTGGCGAGTTGATTGTCGAGACCCCGCCATGGATGAGTTTCAGCGAAGTGCTCTATACGAACTGCCGAACGACCATTCCCGGCGCGCCGGATGTGCCCGTGATGTTCCCCACCGTGTGGGACCAGTCCACGGACTCCACCTGGGTTTCGCTGGCGACAAGCCACGACGGAGCGGTGTGGAATTTCATCCCCGAAACGAAAGTGCTCGACACCGGTCCGTTCGGTCAGTTCGACGGCGGGACTCTGTTCGCCGGCCCGAACCTGATCGAATTGCCGAACGGCGATTTTGCCCTCCCCTACACGGGATACAATGTACCCCACAAATACCCGCGACAAAAGGCCGAGCGAGCCCCCGGATACGCGCTGTGGCCCAAGGGACGACTGCTCGGAATCGAGGCCAAGGAACGAGGCGCATTCAGCACGGTCGCCGTTGTCGCTCCGAAAACACGGCTGACAATCAACGCCCTGACCAGACGCGCAGGTTCCGTTCGCGTCGAAGTGGCGGACCTGCAGGGCAAGGTGATCCCCGGGCGTGAGTTCGACAGTTGCGTCCCAGTTTTCGGCGATTGCCATAGAACACCGATCCGATGGAAGAACCATGACGATATCGGCACCGCCCCGGACCAGCCGGTAATCCTGAGATTCCGAATCGAACAAGGATCGGTTTACTTCGTGGATTTTGTCTAGTAGCGGACAACTACGTGAAAGGAATATGAATGACAGAACGAAACACCAACATCTTTGAGGACACACAGGGCCGACCGAAGGTAGTTCGCGGCGTGACGCTGTACAGCGGGTCGACGTGGTTGGCGGAAATGGCTGCCCGGATCGGATTTGAGACGGTCTGGATCGAGATGGAACACGGACCGGCCGGATACGACAAGGTGGAAAGCGTCTGCTTCGCCGTGGAAGCGGGCGGCGGCGTGCCCACCGTCCGCGTATCCGACAGTCAGCGATGCCATATTCTCCGTGCGCTTGAAGTCGGTGCCCGAATCGTCGTCGTCCCCATGGTCAACAGCGCCGACCAAGCCCGACAGATCGTAGAATATGGGAAGTTCCCTCCGCTCGGCCAGCGGGGCTACAACACGCGAACGCGAGGCGTTCAGTATGGCCTGAAGGGCGCGAAAGTCGCCTTCGCCGAAGCCAACGACCGTACGCACATCTTCGCGCAGATCGAAACATGTGAAGCTGTAAACAACTTCGATTCGATTTGTGCCGTGGAAGGTTTATCGGGCATCTTCATTGGTCCGGGCGATCTTTCCGCAAGCCTTGGCTGCACCGGGGACCTGAACAATCCGCAACTTATCAACATCGTGACCGATTGCATCCGCCGGGCCCGCGCAGCCTGCAAACACGCGGGAATCCTCGTCGCCCCCGGACCCCTTCTGGAGGCCGCGATCGAGGCGGGTTGTGATCTGGCGTTCTTCGGCGGAGATGTGTCCGATCTGGCGTCGGTCTGGCCGAAGGTACTCGCGTCCGTCAAGGTTCCTAACTGATTTGATCATGATATTTGGGAGATACATATGATAGCGATAGAGGAAATGATTGCCAGAGCCCAGGTAGCCCAGCGAGAGTGGGAAAAAGCGGATCAAGCGCGAGTGGATCTGGCGGTAAAGGCTATGGCGAAGGCCGTCTTCGACAACGCGGAAAACCTCGCCCGAATCGCCGTCGATGAGACACGTATGGGCGTCTATGAAGACAAAGTGAAGAAGAACAAGAACAAGGCCCGCATTCTCTGGCACAGTTTGAAAGACAAGAAGACCGTCGGCGTGATCGAACGCGACCTCATCTCCGGGATCGTGAAGGTCGCCAAACCCATGGGCGTCGTGGGCGCTGTCACTCCATCCACCAACCCGCACGTGCCCCCCCAGGGCGACGTACCGGTTCCGGGGCACGGCCGC
>CAZLZE010000012.1:0-57057 GCA_964563935.1 uncultured Phycisphaerae bacterium
TGAGTCCGGCGACGGTGTCGCTGGTCTACAGCGGGAGTCCATTGGTGGCCAAGAAGACCCGGGAGCGTGTGATCCGGATCGGGACGAAGCATGGGTTTTACCCGAATGCTGCGGCGCGAGCGGTTCGGAGTGGGCGATTCAATCGGATTGCGGGGGTTGTCGTCCAGTACGGTCCGAAGGGGACGACGTATGCCCCGAACAGCGGGTATTTTGACACGGCGGCCGACCGGCTGGCGGAGGCGGGGTATTCCCTGGTCCTCGAGCCGATGCATCTGATGCACTTTACGGACGAATTTGTCGATCCGCCCCGGCTTTTTAAGGAGCTGGCGATCGACGGGATCCTGGGGCTGCCGATTACCGGGTATATCCCGCCGGTCCTGGACGAACAACTGGCCAAGCTCGGTTCCCCGGTGGTCTGGCTGAACCGCAAGTCGACGGAGAATCCGAACTGGGTCTATTGCGATGAAGTTGCCGGGGCTCGCCGGCTGACGCGATATCTGATCGATCTGGGACATCGGCGGATCGGATACTTCGGATTCGCCGGGTTGCACTATTCCGTGACCGATCGATTTGAAGGATTTTTGACGGAAATGAAATCGGCGGGTCTGGATACTACGGGTATCGCCCTGACCGATCGCGAAGCCCCGCTGATCGAGGAGGCGGCTCGATTGCTGGATCGAACGCCTGCCTTTACGGCGATCATTTGTTTCCAGCGCCGCGGGTATGAAGCTCTTTTGCATCTGGCCGCCGGCCGGGGGATTCGCGTTCCGCGGGATTTATCGTTGTGTTATTTCGCCACGTCCTGGGAAGTGCTTCCGGCGGGGTATCCGATGACGATGATGCGCGTTCCAGAGCCTCAAATGGCGGAGGCGGGGGTGAAGATTCTGTTGGATTTGATTGAAGGGCGAAGCGCGGAGCATCAGCCGCGTTCGTTCGTAGGGACGCTTCAGGAAGGGTTGTCGACGACTTCGCCTCCCGATCGCCCGGCGTAAAGGCAGGACGGGAAGCAGACTTTTTTACAAGGAGAATGAAATGGTGAGAAAAGCAGTGGCAGGATTGGTGGTCGGCCTGTGCCTGGTGTCGATGGCTCAGGCGGCGTTCGTGGATCAGTGGGAGGTTCCCGCATGGTCGGGGACGACGATCGGCAGCGCGGAAGGGAATCCGTATATCGACGCCGACGGCAATACCTGGGGCGCGTATCAGGTGTCGTTCGGGGAATATCTTAACCCGGCTAATTACGATTCGAGTCATGCGATGCGGTGGACTCAGGTTGGCGCCAACAGCTTCTGGCACGGTCCGAACGGGACAGGGGAAATTCCTTCGTATAATGCCAATCATGTGTTGATGGGAATGACCGGCGGGACTTATGTGGCGGCATTGCGGTTTACGCCCGACCAGGCTGGCGAATATTCCTGGACCGGTTCGATTTCCGGCCAGAATATCGGCGGCGGAACTGTTTATCTTGTGTTTGCCAAGTTGACGGCTTCGACGGGAGAACTTCTGACGGATATCCACGTCTATAACGGCAGTCCGCTGGTGCTGGATACGGTAGCCGTGCTGCAAAATCAAACACTGGCGGCGGGCGACAGCCTGGTGATGCTGGCGACGACGACGAACACCTACAGCTTTGCGATTACGGATTTGAGTCAGGCAGGAATCGGATTTGTGCCCGAACCGGCGACGCTGGGTCTGCTGGGTCTGGGCGGCCTGGTGCTGCGACGCCGCAAGTAGAAAGAACAGAACGTTTGGAAGGTGTGGCCACCCGATCAAAAGTGTTACACCTTCCAAACGCCTTAATTACCAGTATACCAAAAATGAAGGCAAGATGAAATTTCGGATTTCTGAGTTTGGGATTATGATTTGAGACGGAGACGAATGGACATGAAACTGGGTCAACCATACCGATCGGCGAAGCTCGTCAATCATCAATCATCAACCAGAAATCAGAGATGGATGGCGTGGGGCGCCAGATCGCCACGGTGCGTTGGGCCTCGCGATGACGGGCGGGGGTTTACGCTGATTGAGCTGTTGGTGGTGGTGGCGATCATCGCGGTGCTGATGGCGATGCTGCTTCCGGCGGTGAATCAGGCCCGGGAGATGGCCAAGCGGATCGTGTGCGGAACGAATATGCATCAAATCGGTACCGGGTTGAGCATGTACGCCGGTGACCATAACGGGAAGTATCCCAAGCGAGGAGCCAGCGATCCCTACATGGGCGAATTGTATCATGTTCTTTATATAGTTCGGCATTGGGAGAACTATGAGGCGTGGGGGGATTATCGGCCCGAAGGGACGGGGTTTATTTCCAAGTATCTTAAGGACGACAAGGTGTTGTACTGTCCGAATTACCCCCGAAGCGAATGGCTGACCTTCGAACAGCCGCTGAATTCCTTTAACCGCGCCAACAAGATCCCGTATTTCGTCCTTTCCTGGTACGGCTATACGGATCCGACTGCGGGGCTGTACAACGTCGCCGCTCAGGACTCGCAATCGGATCCCCGAAGCATCATCATGGAAGATCGCGTCGCGTTTTATAATGGTTCTTTCTTCTGCCAAGGGAACCATCCGAGGGGTTCATCGATGGAGGACGCAACGACGGCGGGGGGGAATGTTCTCTACAACGATATGTCCGTGTTGTGGAAGAAGGCCGGCGACTTCGACGGTATTGTGCTGAGCAGATATTTCTATCCAACCCGATAATTCAAACATCTATGCATCTTCTGTTGTTTAGATCATGAAAAAAGGAGCCTGCATGTTCCTCCGATGGAATACATGGATTTACATTCTTTGTCTTGTAAGTTTTTGTGAGTCGATTTCTGCCCGGGATATCGATCGGTGGCCGGTTCCGGTCATGGAGAAAAATCCCACTACGGATGCGGCGGGCAACACCTGGGGCGTTTATCAGACGGCGTTGTCGGATGCGAGCGATTTTTCCCGGTTCGTTCCCATGATAGGGGCAAAGGATCAATGGCTGGGAAGCAAGGCGATGTTCGGCCATCCGTCTTATCATCAGGGTGGACTGACCGGGTCTCGCAACGGGGCCTATACGGGGGCGATGGTTTTTACGCCGAAGGAGCCGGGAAAATACGCGCTCACCGGGACGCTGGGCTTTGCCAGCAGCGGCGGAAGCGTGTATGTCGCGGTCATCCGGTTCGACGGGAGGAGTGGCCGGACGCTGTATGACGGCTGGCACGCACCGGGAACGACGCTGGAGTTAGACTCGATTGCAGCCCTTCAGCGGATCCTCATGAACCGGGACGGAAGGCTGGCGATCCTGGTAACGGGGGAGGAGGGTCAGTTCGGAAAAGTGACGCTGGATCGCTGTGCGATTCAATCGATGCCCGTGTTGCGGTTGAACAACGCGCCGGATGATTTTTCCCGGCGAAATACGACGCCGACTCGAGATATGATTTGTCTCAACGGCCGATGGGACTGGCAAAAAGCGTCCGGGATGTTATACAATCCGTTTGCGAATCGCGAGCTTTTCCCCAAACCGGATTCCCCGCTTCCGGCGCCGAACACATCCTTGCGACCTGAGCATGCCGATTGGGATACGGCGCTGGTTCCCAATCATCCGCCGCAAACGGGCAGTTGCCAATGGGGAAAGAATTGGTATCGGCGAACGATTCATGTCCCCAGGGAATGGCAGGGTCGGCGGGTGGAACTGACATTCATGGGGGCGGGCTTTGAGATCATCGCGTTCGTCAACGGCCAATGCGCTGGATCGCATCTGGGCGACGTGACGGGATTTTCAATCGATATTACCGATCACGTGAAATACGGTCAGGACAACGAATTGATGCTGAGCGTTTGGTGGCACTGGGCGGTTTACGGCGAGGTCTGGCAGCAGGGTATTATCGAGACGATCTGGTCGCGGCGGACGGGGTTGTGGGACGATGTCTATTTGACGAGTCGTCCGAAGACAAGCGTGGAAAACGTTTTTTGCAAAACGAGTTTCCGCAAGAAGAAGCTCACGGTGGACGTGACGGTGAACAACGCGGCTGATTCGCCTTCGGAGCTGACGGTTGAAAGCATTGTGCTCGATCGCGACGGCAAGGAAGTGCTTAAATTGGGTCCGACCCGAATTACCGCCGGAGCGAAAAAGCAGACGACGATCACGCTGGAAAAGCCGTGGGTTGATCCGCATCTGTGGTGGCCGCACGATCCGTATTTGTACGTCCTGGAAACGCGGTTAGTACGCGATGGAAAGGTAGCGGACGTTCACCGCGAGCGGTTCGGGTTCCGTGAGATATGGATCGACGGCCGCGACTTTCTCGTTAACGGCAAGATCCATCATTTTCACTGCATCACCCATGATCCGGGCACGGGACACATCTGGGATCAGAACCCCGCGTGGATTCGGGCGATGCTGCGGCAGTACAAGGCCGCCGGGTACACCATGGTTCGCACGTTCGCCAAGCCGTCGTATATTTTAATGGAGGCGGCCGACGAGGTGGGGATCTATCTGAAGATTCAGTCCGGCTGGCATCATCCGAACAATCTGTTGACCGAAGAATTTAAGAAGAATGCCGGGCAGACGGTGAGAGACTGGATCGTCCGCGATCGGAATCACCCGAGTATTGCGATGTGGGACGCGGCCAACGAACCCGCCGGCCAATATGAATCGGTGCATTGGGTGATGGATCAGATCCGCAAGTACGATCCGACGCGGCCGGTGGACATGGATCGTTCCTACGGCGTGGCAATCTACAACGGCGACGGTGTGCCGAAGACTTTTGACAACTACAATGTCGAACACAAGCAGTATACATTGGGCCGGTTCGAGATCGCCAACCCGCATTACCCGATCACCTGCGGCCTGCCGTATTATTCGCTATCGACGGCGGCGGAATATCCTGCGCGGTGGATGACGATGGGGAAGATCCCGCTCTTTTTCGGCGAATGGGGTGATTTTTCAAAAACCGCTCGCACCACAAGCGGACCGGACCATTACAAAGACATTTCACAGCTTCGCGAACTGGTCTGGGGTCACGGTTTTGAATTTGCCCCGGAAGGTTGGCTGACGTACCTGGAAGAAATCATGCCGCACTGGCGGCGATACAAGGTCAGCGGGTTTGATGAATGGCTGTCGCACACGACGCTGTCCTGGATGAAACCGCCGATGGGGAAGGAGAATGATTTGGTCGACCCGAATCATCCTGTTCTCGACTTCGTGTGGGATCGCCTGGACACGCCGGGTCTGAAATTTGAGAGTTTCAATTATCTCGATGCCCACGTCAATCCCGGGTGGTTCAAGGATTTGCCGGAATGGCAGATGGACGAGCATTGGCGGCGGTATTCACGGATTTGGAAGCCGCGATTCGCGTTCTTTCACGACAAGACACGGGCGGTTTACGGCGGCAGGAGCTTTTCCCGATCGCTGACGCTGATCAACGACACGCTCGAGGACGCGGTGATGCAAGGAACGATCACGCTGACGATCGCGGATAAAACGGTTGTGACCGTTCCGTTCAAAACCGAGGTTCGCCAGGGCGACGTGAAGGATATTCCCGTTCAATTCGATCTGCCCGGGGTCGACCGACGAACGCCGGCGAAGGTGACGATTATGCTGCAGGGTCGTAAGGACGATCAAAACACCAAGCCGCTGGAGTTGGATATTTTCCCGGCCTTTAGACTGACTCCGGGAACGGACATGGCGTTGTACGACCCGGCGGGCGAGACGGCCAAGGCCTTTTACAGACAGAAAACAGCGTTCCGGCGATTGCGGAACCCGGGCGAACTGCCCGCGTCGACCGGCGTCCTGATCATTGGGGAAAACGGGTTGGATGACAAGGTCCTGACCGCGTCGGAGAAGATCATCCGGTTCGTTGAAAAGGGGGGACGGGTTGTGTGCCTGGCTCAGAACGAGTGGAAAGACTGGCTGCCGGTGAAGATTCGCCAGAACCGGGACATCGATACGCCGCTGACGTATATTCTGTATCCTCGGCATCCGTTGTTTGACGGATTGGAAAGCCGCGATTTTTGCTGGTGGCCGAACAATCGGAACCAGAAGTTCAAAATCCCCGGCGCCGTGGCGGATAAACCTTTTTTTAAACCTCTTTCCGGTCCGGCCCGGTCGCTGCTGGAATGCGGATCGACGTTGGAACTTTCTGCGTTGATCGAAGTGCGGCACGGAGCGGGGGAGTTTTATCTGTCGCAATTGAAGCTGGCCGATATTCTCGGCGAAAGCCCCGTGGCCGATCGCGTTCTGGATCGGTTGATACATCCGGTGCGGTCCGAATCGAAAGACGGTTCCCCGATCAACCGTACGATCTGGTTCGCGGGCGACGACGTCAGTCGAGCCATGCTGACCGATCGGCTCGGCGCTCAATTGTCGGATCTGGCACGGGCTGGGGATCGGGCCTTTACCGAAAACGATCTGGTCGTCTGGATTCCCAACGCTCAGCCGATTGCGCCCGCCGTTGGAGAAATTGCCGCCCGGGCCGTAAAACAAGGCGCCGCCTTGCTGGCGGTGGCCGGTGATGCAAAAGAGCTTTTCCCGTTGGATTCACCGCCCGTCTACGGCGATGCGATGCGATATGCGGGCCAGGTCTATATCCTTCAGACGAGCAAGCCCGACGCCGGCTGGGTGGCCCCGGAAGGACGATTTATCAAGCTGGCACTGGTCGATCGAAGCGAACCGCTGGTGGATGGGGTGAGCAACGCGGAAATGAGCCGCTGTCATCATCGCCACGGCACGAATAAACTCGCCGATTACGAGATCGAGCCGAAAAATGGCTGGCGGCCGGTGACCGATCCCGGCGTGATCGCGGTTCGCGACGCCGCTCACGGCAAGGGACCGCAGGTCGTCGTCACCGCTGTTCGCAACGGGCCGACCAGCGAACTGGCCAAGTATGAACAGATGATCCATTCGCTGCTGCTGAACCTCGGTGGGATCCATCGCGGACAATATAAGCCGAAAATCATCTCGGGCGATACCTCAGGCGCCTTTTTCACCGTCGATCTTCGGTCCTACTGCAATATGGGTTTTGCCGACGAGGTCGCCAACGACGGCAAAGGCGGCTGGGGCGATCAGGGTCCGCAAAACGATCTGCGGAATTTTCCCGTCGGGCCGCAAAAGTTTTTAAACGTGCCCTTCGACATCATCGATCCTGCGACCAATGCGGGCAAGTCCTGTATCACCCTGGGTAGCGCGATGCTCAAGGCCTTGCCGCGAACGGTTAAGACTATCGACTTCGGCCATCGCAAGGCCAAACGGATTTATTTCCTGCACAGCATGACCTGGGCCCCGCCCGAAGGGATCATGGGCGAATACCGCATCCACTACGGCAAGGCCCTGGAAATGCGCCAGACGATCGTGCTGGAATCCGGCAAGAATATCGGCGACTGGTATCGGCCGTCGGATCTGGAGGACGCCCGCGTCGCCTGGCGGGGCAATAACGCAATGTCCACGGTGGGCGTGTACATCTACGTCTGGGAAAACCCGCACCCCGATACCGTTATCGACGAAATCGATTTTACCGGCACCGACGCCAACGCGATCATGCACCTGGTCGCGATTACCGGACAGGAATAACATTTACAAGTACATGTATAGATAAAGACGCAAGGAACGAATCATGCAAAAACAGCTTGTTATGGAAGTGGACTTTTTGGATCTGGCGTTGGAAGGCTTGACGAAGGACGATTTGGAGCGATGGTTCGCGAACTGCGCCCGGGCCGGGATCGGGCGCATGTTCTGGAGCGTGGCGGCGTGCGGGTTGTCGGAATATCACAGCCGGGTTATTCCGTGGTACGACGGCCAGGACCGGATTGACGGATCGGCGCGTGCGGCGGATGTAATTCGGTCGTACGACAGTCTGGCTGTGGCGGTGGAGTTGGGAAAGAAGTACCATATCGAGATCGTCGTCTACTTTCGGATGTTCGACGACTATTGGTACGGCATGATCGACGAAGGCGTCAACCGCATCCCGCACGGCTGGTGGGAAAGCCGCTGCGGGATGTTTCAACTTCTCGGCTGGCCTGATTACTGGCTCGAAGAAGTTCGCGAGTACAAAATGAAACTCGTCCGCGAAATCGCCGCCTATGGCGTTGGCGGCTTTCTATTCGGGCTGACCCGTTCGCACTCGCTCTACGTCAATCCCTACCGTCAGCCGCACTTCTGGGGTTATAACCAGACCGTGGCCGACGAATACAAGAAGCGGTACGGCGTCGATATTCGCCGGTTCGACTTTGTCCGCGGCCGCTGCACGTCCGAGGGTCCTTATGCGTTTCGGGAAATAATGTTTGTGCATGAGTTTGAATACGTCGGGGCCGAACAATTCGATCTGGTCAAATGGCACGACCTCAAGGCCGAAGGGGCGTTGACCTTTATTCGCCAGGTTCGTAAAGAATTCGGGCCGAAGATGCACATTGCCATCGAGGCCACGCATTTCGCCTGCCCGCCGTTCGCGGATTTGAACGACGATTATCCGGCCAAGATGTTCTTTTATCCGAACGATCTTGCGAAAGAGGGACTCATTAACGAATGGGTGTTTTCGGACAACTGGCGGGGCAGGCAGTTTGACTTCGACGGGCCGATCGTGCGGAATTTTCAGGGTGTTTTGGATGCCGGGGCGCAGTTGAACGCGTGGCTTAACGATCTATTTTCACCTACGGGCGGTGAGTCGCAGAAGTGGGCGGGTGCGAAACAGGTGGAGGAGTATTTGGCGAAGTTCAAGGCGAGCGGTATTTCTACGGCGACGATCCATGAGGCGGCGTTTATGAACCCGATTCCGGAGAAAGATGCGATTTGGAAAGTCTTTGAGGACTTTGGTCGATAATTTCCGCAGGTCCGGACTTTGTGTTTTTGGGATACATTTACCGGGCGGCAGGACCGCCTGGTGAAGCTGCCGTGCCGCCCGGAAACGCGTTTGTGACTATTTGATGTATGCTACTTGATTCCTGGTGACGGTGTCGACGCGAATGGCGGTGGGGGTTTCGAAACCCTTGGCGCCGGCTTCGGCGACGTTTTCGTCCTGTTCGACGCCGTCGCCACTGACTCCGATTGCGCCGACGAGGACGCCATCTTTATAGAGCGGTATTCCGCCGGGGAATTCGATGATTCCGTCGCCGACATTGCTGTTTCCGATTTGCCAGAGAGGCGCGCCGGGCTGGCTTAGGATGCCGATGGAGCGGGTAGTGAGGGCATTTTCATTGCTGCTGAAGGCGAGGGCGGTGAGTGCTTTGGCGCGGGCGATGTGGATGCTGCCGACCCAGGCGTCGGGCATGGACCGCTGTCCGACGCATCGGCCGGAGCGTTCGACGACGGCGATGTGCATTTTGGTCGTCTGGGGCTTGCCGTCGGGGGAGACTCTCAGGAGGGAATTTTCCTTCTGAGCCGCCTGTTCCGCCTGATCGAGGATTTTGGATACGTCTTCGCTGGTTAGTTGTGCCATAATGTTCTCCTTTCTTTAGTGTCTTCTATTGTCGGCTAACATGGGCGAATTCCTTTATAGTCATCGATAAAAGTAATGGCACGCGAGGCATGACCGGCGTTGCTGGTGCGGAGGGGAGGCGTCGTCGTACCGACGACGGGTAGACGGGGAGAGAGGATGGTGCGTCACGACGCACCCTACCGAAGAGAAGAAAGAGACGCACGCAGGAGTGCGTGCGCCACAATGAGAGAAGATCAGAGGGCGGGGCAAGCCCCGCCCCTACAGGAGAAGACTGGGCGCGGACGTGTGGGCACAATGGCTGAGAGTCTACGAGCAGACCTTGTATGTGATGATTTCCGACGCGGGGGCGGAGGGCAGGGATACTTCCAGGCCGGTTTCCATGAGGGTCCGTCCGGAGATTTTTCGCGTCGAGCCGCCGTCGAGGAATGTTACTCGATACTGCTTCCTGGGGTCCAGACTGCAGAGCTTAAACATGGCGGTGGTGTAGGAGCTCTTGGCGCGGCGATAGACCAGAATAGCTCCCTGTTTCATATCCGGTCGATCGAGTTGATAGGCGAGCCACACGTCGTTGGACAGGCTGTAGTTGGTGATGGGATAGAAATCGCCGAGGAAGAAGTCGCGGAGCATTACGGCCTGGTCGATCATTTTTCGGCCCCAGTCGGTGGGGAAATCTTTGCTGTCCAGCCGCCAGCCGTTGTTGGTTCCGGTGGCCAGGGCGCTGCGGAAATCGTAGGTATCGCCGACGTCGCGGGACCCGGTGGCGTTTAGCGGCAGCCAGTAGGACAGACCAAAGGTCTGGGACTGGGAGCCGACGGGATCATAGTCCGGGCAGCATTGCAGATCGCTTCGCCAGAGGGGCACACTTCGGCGGATCATTTCCAGATCGATTCGCCGGCCGCCGCTGGCGCAGTTGTCGATTTCCAGATGCGGGTGGCGTTCGAGCAGTTCATCCCAGAATTGGTACAAGCCTTCGATATGCTTGGCTTCGGTGTATCCCTGGCGGTCGGGGGCGTCGTTGTTTCGCCAGAAGGGCAGAGGGTCGATGTTGAAGTCCTGACGATAGATGTCGATGCCGTTTTCGACGATGGATTGCGAGATGCAGTCGGTGATCCACTGTCGGGCTTCGGGGATACCGAGGTTGAGGACGGCGTTTTCGTTGAATCCTTCCCACGCGTAGGTTCGCCAGGGGGCATCGCGTCCGAGGAGCCATTCGGGATGTTCCGTATCGAGCTGGCTGCCTTTGTAGACGCGCTCCGGGTCGAACCAGAGCAGGAATTTCATGCCGTTTTTGTGAGCGGCGTCGCTGATGGCTTTCAGGCCGTTGGGGTAGAGCTGTTTGTTGGGGAACCAGCTTCCGGCCTGGGTGTACCAGTCGGATGTTTTTTCACACTTGCCGTACCATCCTGCGTCGATCCAGTAGGTATCGAAGGCAACTTTTGTTCGGGCTTTGCCTTCGATGCGGTTGAGGTGGTCCTGCTCAGGCAGCATTCCCCAATGGGCGGAGGAGATGGGTGTGCGGATAAGCTTTCCACCGGGCTTGGGCGAAGCGTGACGAAGGACGAACTGGCGGAACATGTTTTGGGCGGCGAGATATTGTCCTCGCCAAAAGACCAGGAGCATTCGCGGGGTGCGGATGTGCTCGCCGGGATGCAGAGTCAGGTGCGTGAGTTCCATCCCCGCCCGCACGTTGAGATTTGTCGCGTCGTCGCGGGTGAAGGTGGCGGCCCATTGGCCTGTCCAGCCGACGGCGCCGATGATTCCACCGCCGGAACATTCGAGGTTGAAGAAGGGCATGGTTCCGCTGGACGACCGGCCGCCTTCGGGGGCGAGAGTTGTGGACGTTGAGGCGGACAGTTTTTTTTCCAGCGGCTGAAAATCGCTGGAGGCGCAGATGCTGCCCGTGGCGTGATGGAGGACGAACTCGCTGCTGGCGGACATTCGGCTGACGTTGGTATCGAGGGCCTGGACGTTTTCGATGATGGGCGTATCGGAATTTCCGGTGTTTTTGAAGCAGAGCACCCACTCGACGGCTGGGAAATCGCTATAGGCGATTCCGTCGAGCGTGATTTCCAGTCCGGTCTTTGGGTCGGTGTATGTGATGATGTATTGTGTTCGATCCCGGTCGAGTTTTTTTGTTTTTTGCGATCGCGTCCAGGTGTTCAGGAACTCGCGGGAAGATTTTTGGCCATAGACGAAGGAGAAGGGCGGTTCGGGCGAAAAGTCAGGCATGGTTCCGGGCAAGGGGATCTCGTCGAGCCAGAGCTTCTGGTTGTTTTGCAGGATGACGCAGGCGTCGGCCCAGTCGGCGTGTCCCCAGTCGAAGGCGCCGTCGACGCGGAGGGTGAATTCTTTGGCGCCTTTGAGGGGGACGTCGATGCGAATCGGTTTTTCTCCGCCGTGGATGACGTCGGACGTGAAGACATCCTTGCCTTTGACGGCGACGACGAATCGGATGTTGGCGACGTTTCCCTTCGTCAGTCCGCTCTGGTCTCTGCCGATATCGGCGCGGAACCGGCTGGCGGGACCAGGCAGGGTGATCAGCATTTCGCTGAGGGCGTGGACGGCGATACCGCGAGCGTAGACTTTCTTGCCGATCGTCAGCGGGGTCCCAACGAGCGATCGGTTGGCCTGGGGGAAGCCCTGACCTTGTTTGATGGGTTTGATCTGGGCGAAGGACACATTCTTTGGCGCTGTTCCGGTGAGTTTTGCCTTGGCCCACGCGGAAGCGAGAGCGATTTCGGAAGGATTCGCGACCACCCAGGACCCGATGCCGTCTGTGTTCGTCTTACGCATGTCATTCCTCAATACGGGATAGATTTTATCACTCGCTCGAAATTCTTTGGCAATACCGCCAACGGTTTCGTGGTGAATCTACCCGCAAAGGTGATTGGATTCAAGAGCAGACAATTCGCGGCTGGGTGTTTATCGATATTTTCCAGGACGTTGAAGGTGTTGAGCAGGAAGTTGCCGGCGCCGAATCGGTATCGGGCGATCATGGGTCCGGAGATGTAGCCTTCCGGGGCAGGTTCGCCGGGGAAGAATGCGGCCATTATACGCCGACAACGGGATTCATGAAGAACACGGATAGCCTGGCGAGGTATCTTGAGAATAAGAAAAAAATGGAGCCGTACAGGTTTGGCCTCAGCGGCTGTCTGAGGCAGGCGTGCCCGGGAAGCACGGTACCCGTCGACCAAACGCACCTTTCGGCGGTTCGGAGGGAACGTCATCCGGAAATATCGGTTCTGAAAATGCCCGGTCCGGTGACCTTGGCGCCATGGGTACAAACCTATCTGGCTCCAAGATAAGTATAACCGATAAATCGGTTAAAAGCAACTCGGACATTAAAGGTAGGCAGACACGAAACCCATCCTACAGGACTTTGCTCTGTTCTTCCACTGAGCGTTCTGATAAGTTAATGGCCTGTTTTGGGATTGCAGATTGAGTGTTCTCAAAGGCAGGAAAAGATATATCAGGAAGGAATGATCTTATGAACAGTCTGATTGGCGAAATAGCCGCTTTGCTTTGCGGTTTGGGCGTGTCTGTGGATGCGCAAGGGAATATTGCGACTCAGCCGACGTCGCAAAGCCGGCCTCGGTCTGTGGCTGAGTACGCGAAGCATGTTGTGACGGGCACGTGGACGGAGAAACGAGCGAATGGGACCGTCTCGGTTTCCGGGAAGCTGTGGACTCGCGCCATTCAGTTGGCCCTGGATGAGAATAAGACGGTATTTATCCCGGATCTGGGTGAACCTTACTATTTTGACGCGCCGCTTGTGATTCGCTCGGGTCAGCATCTGATCGTCGCTCCGACTGCGGAACTGCGGCTGAAGCCCGGGACCAACACGTGCCTGATTCGTAATGAGCATCAGGTGAGAGGGCAGGATGGTCCGGTGAATCTCGAGGATAATCCGGACGTCGATATTACTATCGAGGGCGGCATCTGGACTACTTTGGCCATCAATTGGGAGGAATCCAACGGCAACGTCCAGGGCGGACCGGACCCTGCCAACGCGATACACGGGCACGGAACGATTCTTCTGAGTCATGTGAAGCGGGTGCGGGTCAGTAATGTGACGATTAAGGAATGCCGGCCTCATGGGATACAACTTTCCAATATTTCGCAGTTCCTTGTGGAGAATATCCGGTTCGTCAATCATCAGCGCGACGGCGTCCACGTCAACGGGCCCGCAAGCCACGGTGTCATCCGCGACATCGGCGGGATGAGCGGGGACGATATGGTCGCCCTGAACGCCTGGGACTGGAAGAATACCTGCATGGCGTTTGGTCCCATTCACCACATATTGGTGGAGAAGGTTCACGCGGGCGCGCCGGGTTCGGACTATCGTGCCGACATTCGTTTACTGGGCGGGACCAAGCATTATCCTGACGGCAAGACGATTGCCTGCGACATCGAGCACTGCGTCGTTCGGGACGTTACGGGCGTGCGCACCATCAAAATGTACGATCAGCCCAATCTGGAGATGGGGCGCGACAACGACTTCGCCGACCCCATTGGGAATTTCAAGGATTTGTCCTTCAGCGGGATCGTGGTCGAGAATCCGGCAGAGCCGCTGTTTTCGATCGGTTCCAACGTCGATGGGGTCAGCATCGACAATGTGACGGTGAAATACGCGAAACCGGCCGACTCGTGCAAGATTGTGCAGATCGGTCCGATGTCGGCGACGTATAAGCCCGATCCGAATCGGCCGGAGACCTGGACGGAAATCTTTTCGCCGGACAAGGACTGTACGGTGCGCAATCTCCGGCTGACGAATGTGCGCAAGCAGTGGACCGCGGATGGTAAGACCGTTGTTCTGCCGGTGGATAGTCAGGAATGCATCGACGTGGTTACGCAGAAGCTGAATCCGGATTACCCCAAGACGACGCCCAGGGGCGGAAAGGGACGGGGAATTCTGATTACGGATACGGGCAAGTAGAGCCGCCCTGCGTTCAGACAGAACTGGCCACTACAGACCCCAGTAGTGCTTCCACCACAATCCATCAGCCAGGTTCGCCTGACCTGGTATCGGAATGTACTCATCGTATCTGACGGCCTTGACGCTCCCGTCGAAATAAAGCTCATTGGCTTGGGAATAGTTCATATGGCCGTCTTCATCGAAGTGTCTAGGGATAAAGACGTCGGCGAGATTGCCGTAGAAACAGGTATTCCATCGATTCCAGGAATCGACGAGGGACATGGTCGTCGACGGGCGTTCGATATCCGTCAATCGTTTCGGGGGCCAGCAGTTTCCGGTTCCACCGGAAGAGGCATTAAAGTCTCCATGCATCCAGGCATTGGCGGAATAGCTTCTTTTCGCGAGCGTCCACCGGGTTTGCGGGTCCGGGCAATCCGGTGTGGCGTCGGCGGGACACCTTAACATCCCGGTATCAAGAATATACTGGGTTGTTCCACCGAGACCAGACAAGTGGCCATCCCACATTGTATATCTATCCGAAAGGCCGGGGGGAATGGATCCGTTGTTGTCCTGCGAGTACATGGTTTCGGCCAGACCGAAGGTTTTCATGTTGGCCGCACAGGTCATCAACTTGGCCATCTGCCGGGCGTTGGCCAGAGCGGGTAAGAGCATGGCGATCAGCACGGCGATGATGGCGACGACCACCAGCAACTCGATCAGGGTAAAACCGAAACGTCGATTCGCACATTTCATCTTATTATCTCCATTCCTTTTCATTTCAATTCTCCAATCAGTCGAATTTTGATGATCGTCGACCAGTCCTGATGGCTGGCGATTCGGAGGCGGTCGCCGTTTCGCAGCTTCACCGGCTCGGTGGAAATCAACGTGCCAGCGAAGATCTTCCAGCCCTGGGCGGAATCGAAGGTTTCACGTTCGTACAGGTATTTTTCCGGCATGGCAACGGGCTTGCCGTTGAGCGTCACCGAATAGCGGAACCGGGAACTGCTGTAACCGTCCCACGATCGAACAACAATTTGAATCTTTGCCCGGTCCATTCCGGCGGGAAGGTCCGTCAGTTTCCATTCCCCAAATCCGCCGTTCGGCAGCCAGTCGAGAACGGGCTCGTCCGAGCCGTGGGTCTGGGACAAGCCGTGGAGGAAGTATTTATTCGGGGCTTTGGCGGGCAGGACCTTTTCAATGGGGACCTTCATCTGCCATAACCGCCGGTAGACGAACGGTTCGGCTGGGGCGGGCGTGGCGGTTTTATAGGCCCGAGCGTAATTGATCATGTTCCGCAGCAAGACCCCGGCGGCGCCTTCGGTTCGACTTTTTTGCACCACGGGCATCTGGCACAGCAGGTAAATTCCGTTTCCATAGCGAAGCTCCGCCAGCGGGGCGTAGGCCAGTCCCATGGGCGAGCCGGCAACGATGATCGCCTTGGCTGAGTCGGGAAATTCACGCAGTCTCAGGTTGCCCCGCGACATCGCGTGATCTTTGCCCCAGAATCGCAAGTCTTCCTCTTTCAGGCCGGCGGTGATCGGATGCTCGCCGTTGGGAAACGCGATTGTCGACCAGGAATCGCTGTCTATTCCCAATTGTCCCGGCAGCCAGTTGGTATCGGGCTGCTGGAATCCGATGACGCTTCCGCCGGATTTGACGAATTGGGCCATAGCCTGATAAAAGGCTGGAGCATGTTTCTCCGCGGGTCCGTCGCTTGCGACAAGAACAACGCGGAATTTTTTCAAGGCGTCGGCCTTATCGATCGGGAGTCCGTTGATGCCGAGTTCCGAGAGCGCCTGGAGGTCGTCTTTGGACATTCGCCACAGACCCACACCGTCGATTTTTTCGGCCGTTGTTGACGCGACCGGAAAGACCGTCAGCGGCAGCGTATTTTCAAACGCTTTTTCGCCGGCAACGTCCACCGTCAGGGCCAGGACGCCCTCGGTCCTGGCGGCCACCACCGGCAGCGTGAAATTCACGTCAAATTCATCGTAAAAACCGATCTTCGACACGATCGAATGCTCACCGTTGGCGATTTTCTTATCGCCGATCGTCACCGACCATCGGACCTTCTTCGGCAGCGGCCGAAGATCATCATTGAAACAGGTGATTCGCCTGGACACCTTTTGGCCCGACCAGAACGTATGCGAATACTGCCGCGAGTAGGCGTACATCGGGCTGTAGGCAAATTCAACGCTCTGATGATTTTGCGTATGGTGATACAGCGGTCCCGGGACGAATCCCGGATTGGCCATCATCGCGCCCACATGGGTCGGCTTGACGCCCGGGGCGGCCGGATCGGGCCACGTCAGCGTTGTCGCGCCGGCGGCGAACGACCAGAAGTGCGCGAGCAGACAAAACGGATTGATCTGCGCGATGCCGGTATAGCGTGCGCCCTCGGTGACATACCGCAAGGCATAAAAATGCAGAAGTCGTTTCTCCCCGGGCGATGCGGTTGAAAATTTCGGTCCGAGGAACACCGACGTGCTCTGCGACATGGCCGTCGTTTCGACGTTGTAAAACTCGCCCTCGAACGTAGGTTTGCCCAGTTGCTCTCGCGACATCCCCAGCGTCCGCTTGACCCAGTCCGGATCGTCGAACCAGTAGGCGGCATTCGGCAGTTGACAGGTCCGCGTCCAGTCCCAATTGTAATGAGGGCACCAGACATCCGTGTTCTTTCCCGCGAACCCGTCGAAATAGACGATGCGCGTCGGATCGAGGCCCTTTGCCAGTTTGTAGAGGGCCTCTTCGTGCTGCGCCGGCGGCCCAAACTCATTGGCCAGACTCCAGGCGATCACCGACGGATGATTCCAGTCCCGCTGAATCCAATTCCGGATATGGGACAGATTGTTCTTCTGAAACACCGGACTGCCGGTGCGGAAATGACTCTCCGAGCCGTACGTGGCCGACTCATCGAAGATCATCATGCCCACCTCGTCGGCGGCGTCCAGCGTCGACGACGGACTCGGGTTGCCATGCAGCCGAACGGCGTTGATGTTACACTTCTTCATCACCTCAAACAGCGCCCGCATGTATTCCTTCCGGAACGCCAGCATGCCGGCCGGGTCGCTCAACTGCACGTAGTTGTCCGCGCGGAAATTCAGCCGCTCGCCGTTCAAGTATACATTGGGTCCTTTGATCTGAATCTCGCGGAATCCGAATCGCGTCGTCACTTCGTCTACGATCTTTCCATGCTCATCCATCAGCCGCGAACGAAGATGATACAGATGAGGATCGTGCGGCCACCAGAGTCTCGGCTTGGCCCATTTCGCCTGCACCGCCGGACCTTGGGCCGTCAGAACGACTTTTTCGCCGTCCAACACCTCATGGTGAACCGCCAGCTTCTGTACGTCCTTGCCCGTCGTCCAGGCGCGAATGCCCAGCGTTTGGCTAGCGACCGAGGTTTCGATCTTCACCCGCTCGATCCGCTGCACCGGTAACCCTTCCAGCCACACATCCTGCCAAATCCCCGCCTGATTGCCGATCCGCGGCGGAATGCCGGCCGGCGCCAAAAACGCCTGCGCATTGTAGACCGGGGTGACGAACGGAAAATTCATGTCCTTCGCGCTCGGATGTAAATGCGCCTTCCAGTTGGTCACCTTGACGAGCAGCTCATTGGGTTGATCGAACCGCACCACGCTCGTTACGTCTGCATCGAACGGCAGGAAGCCGTCGATACTGCTTCCCACGCTCTTGCCGTTGACGAATACCTCGCATACATAGCGTGCCGCGTCAAAATGGATCATGATCTGCCGGCCGCGCCAGGCGGAGTTGACCGTGAAGGCACGGCGATACCAGCCGCGGGTCAGATCTTTCGGCCAAGACGGTTGGATGCCGAATTCTTCCATTCGATCCCAGAAGGAGGGGACGGGAACATCGTGAAAGACAGCTCCGGGGGCAAGGGTTTCCTGTTCCACGCTTCCCGGCGAGAATTTCCAGACACCGTTCAGGCACACTCGCTCACGCAGGGCGCCCTGGGCGTGAGAATATCCTGCCACCAAGGTCAATAGTACCAACCACAATTCGATTCGCCTCATGTATCCTATCCTTGCTTTGAATGCCGCACCAGTCGCATCGGCAGCCTGATGATTCTATTTTTGTTTCGCCGGTTCAGTATCAGATTCTGGAGATTGTCGGCCGCGATGGCGATCATCCGCGAAAAATCGGTGTCCCATTGCAGCGGGGCGAGTTCGTGGAACCGGCGGCTTCCGGTGTGCTCGCCTTGATTGCTGAGGGTTGCCATCTGCACGTGTGGAAACGCGTCCGCCAGTCCCATTTCTATGATCACCCGGTCCAGGAATTGGCCGTGATTGGTGAAGATCGCGTCATAATCGCCATCGCGCAACAGCCGTTCAACCCGCACATGGTAGTCCTCAACGCGGGAGTAATCGCGGTGCGTTACGGGACCGAGGATATCTTTCATCGGGTATTGAATGACGGTCAGGTCGGCTGAGCGGTCGAGGAGCTTGGCGGTATCGGTAAAGCCGAGGATCATCTCTTCGTAAGCGCTAATTTGCAGATCGTCCATGAAGACCAGCAGCCGACGTTTTCCCAACGTTTCGAGCAGGTGCCGGCAAATATCCCGTCCCGCCCCATAGTGATCCATGACCACCGCCGGCAGATCCGCTCCGTGCATGAAGCGATCCACGAGGACCACGGGGATTTTCTCCGCGAGTTTTGTGAAATATCGGCCGTTGGAGTCGTTGTTAACCCCCCAGATCAGCAGTCCCTTGACGCCATTGGTGATCAGGTGTTCCGCCGCTTCACGCTCCTTGGCTGGATCGTTCTGGCTTGTCCGAGTGACCACCAGATTTGCCCGGCCCTCGAAGGCTTCGTTGACGAATCCGAGTACGGACCGGTTGAATTCCTCCTTTGCGGAATAGGGGTGGATGAATCCGAAAAGAATGGCGGCCTGCTCGCACGGGTCGTCGGTCGCGATGACCATGTCCTTGCCGTGCTGCGTGGTCACCAACCCCTGGCGCTCCAATTCGCGAATTGCGCGATAGACGATACTGGCGGTAACTCCGAGTTCCTTGCCCAGCTGTCGTACCGAGGGCATGGGACACTTCGCCCGGTAGACGCCCGTTCGCACGCGCTTCTTGATCACCTGGGCCACCTGGAGGTAGAGGGGGACCTTGTTGCCGGGAACGATCTCAACGGATGAATTCGTGACTGCCACGGGAATCCTCGCATCGACAACTGTTTCACTGTTTCACAACATCCCCAGTGTAAACAAATCTGTTTCATTTGTCAATAGGAAGGATTCTGTCTGACGGTGGCCGTTGAGAGAGAAAGTGAGTCTGGTATATTGCAATATGCATTCACAAAGTGTATTTTGTATTCACATAATGAATCCATATTCACGAAAGGCCATTGATGACACCGACCGAGTGTGACCAGATGTCCCGCAAGGAACGGGAGCGCGAGCGGCATTGCCAGGAGATTCTCGAGGCGGCTGAGCGGATCTTTGCCCGCAAAGGTTACCACGCGACTACCGTCGAGGAGATTGCCAAGGAGGCGGAATTCGCGGTCGGTACGCTCTACAACTTGTTTAAGGGCAAAGACGACCTTTACACTCGCGTGATCGAAAGGTGTGTCCGGGATTTCCTGTTGCAATTCGAGGAGAAGGTGTTGAGCATGGAGAATCCGGAGGAGGCCGTCGCGGCGCTGATTGAGTTGCGGCTGCTGCACTTCGATCAGCATCGCGGATTTGTTCGGGCGATGTTCGAAGCCGCGCCCGGGAGCCGGTTGGACCCGGTTCAATCTCTGCCCACACAGGTTCAGGACATGTACGCAGGATACATTCAGGCTGTAACGAAGCTTTTCGAAAAAGGCATTGCCCGGGGTGTTTTCGATCAGGCCGATCCTTTCTATTTCGCTCTATGCCTCGAAGGGGTCGTTAATGCCTTCGTCGCTTATTGGTCCAAACATGAACCGGCCGAGTCCCCAAACGTGCGGGCCGCGAAGATTCAGCGTGAGTTTCTCGAGCGGATCAAGGTGCGTCTTCCCAGCCGTCAATCGGATTCTCAAGCATTGGAGTAGTTCATGAATAGACAGATTCTCAAAACGTGTGTTGCAGCCGCCTTGTCGGCATGTTTGTTTTTGACGGGCTGCCAGCGTCAGCAGGCCGCTGGGCCGCCGCCCGATCCTGAAGTGGCGGTGGTGACGGTCCAGCCGCAGCGAGTCGTTCTGACCACCGAACTTCCAGGTCGGACGAGCAGCTATCGTGTTGCAGACATCAAACCTCAGGTTAGCGGTCTGATCCAGAATCGATTGTTCACGGAGGGTTCGGATGTCAAGGCCGGACAGGTGCTGTACCAGATTGATCCCGCACCATTCCAGGCCGCCTGCGAAAGTGCCGAAGCCAATCTGCTGGCCACGCAGAAAGCGGCCGATCGGGCGCGAGCTGCTTTGAACGCCAGTGTGGCCGGTGTGGCGCGGCAGGGGGCCACTGTAGCGCTGGCGAAGTTGAATCGCGATCGGCTGGTGAATTTGCACAAGAAACAATCAGTGGCGACCAAGGATCGTGACCAGGCGGTGACCGATGCCGACGTGGCTGAGGCAGCGCTCCGAGCCGCCGAGGCGCAGGTGGAAAGCGATAAAGCGGCCGTTGCGACCGCCGAGGCCGCCATCAAGCAGGCCCAGGCGGCCCTTAAGACCGCCCGCATCAATCTCGGTTACACGAAGATCACCGCTCCCATTTCCGGCCGCATTGGTCGGTCCAGCGTGACGGAGGGGGCGATTGTGACGGCCTATCAGCCGACACCCCTGGCGACCATTCAGGAACTCGATCCGATTTACGTGGACGTTCCCCAATCGACCGTCGAGTTGAATCGTCTGAGACGCAACCTGAAGACCGGGCGTCTTCACAGCAACGGATCCGACATGAAGACGGTCAAGCTTGTCCTGGAGGACGGTACCGCTTATCCGCAGGAAGGGACCCTCAAGTTTCGCGACGTGACGGTGGACCCGACCACCGGTTCGGTTATCCTGCGGATCGTCGTTCCCAACCCCCAGGGCATTCTTCTGCCCGGCATGTTCATTCGCGCCATCATCGAAGAAGGGGTTGATGAGCGGGCCTTCCTTGTTCCCCAGCAGGCGGTATCCCGCGATTCCAAGGGCAATCCGAACACGCTGATCGTCGATGCCGAAGGAAAGGTGCAACTGCGGAAGATTCAGACCGATCGCGCCATCGGCGACGCGTGGCTGGTCTCATCGGGACTCACTCAGGGAGATCGCGTGATCGTCGAAGGCGTTCAGAAAGTACGGCCCGGGGCGACCGTGAAAGTCATTCCGTTCCAAACCACACCGGTCGCGACGGCGGTAAGCGAAACCACGACTCCGCCGGCCCGGAAACGAACCAGCGGAGGCCTCTAGTGTTATCCAGATTCTTTCTTGATCGTCCCGTCTTTGCCTGGGTCATCGCGATCGTTATGATGCTCGCGGGCGTTTTGGCTATTTACAATCTTCCTGTCTCGCAATATCCGCCGATCGCCCCGCCGTCGATTGCCATCGACTCGTACTATCCCGGCGCCTCGGCCAAGACGGTCGAAGACAGCGTGACACAGATCATCGAGCAGAAGATGACCGGGTTCGACAGAATGTTGTACCTGTCGGCCAACAGCAGTTCCTCGGGCGCCTCCCGCGTCGAACTGACATTCGCTCCGGGGACTGATCCGGATCTCGCCTGGTCCCAGGTCCAGAACAAGCTTCAACTTGCCATGGCCAGTCTCCCGGAAGTGATCCAGCGCCAGGGCGTGAAGGTCAGCAAGTCGACGCGAAACTACCTCATGCTCATGGGCCTGATCTCGCAAGACGGAAGCATGAACGGCAACGACCTGCGCGACTACGCGGTATCGAATATCGAGAAGGTCCTGGCCCGCGTTCCGGGTGTGGGCGAGGTGGAAGCCTTCGGATCCCAGTACGCCATGCGCGTCTGGCTCAACACGCAAAAACTGACCGACTATGGTCTGACGGTGGCCGACATTATCGCCGCGCTGCGGACGTATAATGTGGAAGTCTCGGCAGGGCAGTTCGGTGGTATGCCCGCCGTTCCGGGACAGCGACTCAATGCCTCGATTATCGTTCAGAACCTGCTGAAGACGCCCGAAGAGTTTGCCGCCGTTCCTGTCCGCACCAATCCGGACGGTTCGATCGTGCGAATCAGGGACGTGGGGCAGGCAGAACTGGGCACCGAAGCCTACGACATTGAGGGCTACTACAACGGTAGACCGAGCGCCATCCTGGCCATTCGCCAAGCCCCCGGCGCCAACGCTCTCGAGACAGCCGACGCGGTCAAAGCGAAGATGAAGGAATTGAGCCGCTACTTCCCGCCGGGAGTGAAAGTGGTTTATCCGTACGAAACCACGCCGTTCGTGAAAGTGGCCATCGCCGACGTGGTCCGCACCCTTTTTGAAGCTATCGGGCTCGTATTCCTTGTCATGTATCTGTTCATGGGAAACATGCGGGCGACGCTGATTCCCACCATTGCCGTTCCCGTGGTTATTCTGGGGACTTTTGCGGTTCTGGGCCTGTTTGGATTCTCCATCAACATGCTGACCATGTTCGCCATGGTGCTGGCCATCGGACTCCTGGTGGACGACGCCATCGTGGTGGTGGAGAACGTCGAACGCATCATGAGCGAGGAAGGACTCTCGCCGCGCGAGGCCACCCGCCAGTCGATGGACCAGATCACCAGCGCCCTGATCGGAATCGGGTTGGTGCTCTCGGCCGTATTCGGACCGATGGCCTTTATGGGCGGTTCCACGGGCGTCATCTATCGCCAGTTTTCCGTGACCATTATCGCAAGCATGATGCTGTCGGTCGTCGTCGCGCTTATTCTGACGCCCGTGCTGTGCGCATCGTTGCTCAAGCCGGTGTCCAAGGGACATGAACCCGCCGAAAGTGGTGTGTGGTTCCTGCGTCCGTTTTTCCGCTGGTTCGATCACCTGTTCTTCCGTACACGCGATCTATATCTCAGGCAG
The DNA here is from genome assembly GCA_964563935.1 of uncultured Phycisphaerae bacterium. Classification (GTDB taxonomy): domain Bacteria; phylum Planctomycetota; class Phycisphaerae; order JAAYCJ01; family JAAYCJ01; genus JBAZZQ01. The sequence goes on from CAZLZE010000012.1 coordinate 23,298, forward strand.
GTCAACCGAATTCTGACCCACGCCGTTCGGTACCTGTTGATCTTTGGTCTGATCGTGGCGGGGTTCGTGGGCCTCTTCCGACGCATGCCCACCGCCTACCTGCCTGATGAGGATCAGGGCGTGCTCATGGTTCAGGCCATCCTTCCGGGCAACGCGACGCTCGATATGACCCAGAAAGTCATGGATAAGGTCCGGGACCATTTTTTGATCGATCAGAAGGAGGCCGTTGAATCGTGTCTGACGGTGGCTGGCACGAGTTTCGCCGGTCGAGGTCAGAACATGGGACTCGCGTTTGTGAAACTGAAGGACTGGGAGCTTCGTGATCGGCCAGAGTTGAAGGTGGCCGCCGTAGCCCGGACCGCCATGGGTTGTTTTGCCCGGTTCCGCGAGGCGATGGTTTTTGCGTTTCCGCCCCCGGCCGTTCTGGAACTCGGTACGGCCAAGGGTTTCGATTTTCAACTTCAGGACCGTGGCGGTTTGGGACATGAGGCCCTGATGGCCGCCCGCAATCAGCTTCTGAGCATGGCCGCTGGAGATCCGAGGCTTGTGAAGGTTCGTCCCAACGGTATGGAAGATGTGCCGGAGTATCGGCTTGATGTCGATTGGGACAAGGCCGGCGCCCTGGGCGCTCCGATCGCTTCGATCCACGACACTATCAGTGCGGCCTTCGGCAGCGCGTACGTGAATGACTTTATCCAGGGCGGACGCGTCAAGCGCGTGTACGTGCAGGCCGACGCCCCATTTCGTATGCTTCCGAAAGACATTGATAATATCTACATTCGGAATACCGCCGGAAAAATGGTTCCCTTCTCCGCCATTGCTTCCGGTCGGTGGAGTTCCGGATCTCCGAAGCTCGAGCGTTTCAACGCATTTTCTTCGATCAACATTCAAGGAGAAGCCGCACCGGGACGAAGCTCCGGTGAGGCGATGCAGGCCATGGAAGAATTGGCTTCCAGGCTGCCGCAGGGAATTGCTTTTGACTGGACGGGGCTTTCGTATCAGGAACGAATGGCCAGTTCGCAGGCGGGTATGCTCTACGCGTTTTCGGTCCTGGTGATCTTCCTGTGTCTGGCGGCGCTCTATGAAAGCTGGCCCGTGCCCATTTCCATTTTACTTGTCTTGCCGCTGGGCGCCATCGGTGGCGTGCTGAGTTCGAGTATCAAGGGCCTGCCCAACGATGTCTATTTCCAGATCGGGCTGCTGACCACGCTGGGGTTAACCACCAAAAACGCCATTCTGATCGTGCAGTTCGCGAAGAACCGGGTGGATGAAGGGATGGATTTGATTCCCGCCACGCTGGAAGCCGCCAAGCTGCGATTTCGGCCGATCATTATGACCTCTCTCGCTTTTGGTTTTGGTGTGCTTCCGCTGGCCATCGCCAACGGCGCGGGTGCCGGCGCTCAGCAGGCGATCGGTGTCGGTGTACTGGGCGGCGTGGTGACGGCCACATTCCTGGTCACGTTGTTTGCGCCGCTCTTCTATGTGCTGATCTACAAAATGTCCGGTACCTACAGAAAGCGACAGGCAGCCAAGACAGCCAACACCCATTGACAACGACCAGTGCGATGAACAGACCTTCTGCGCGGAGCATTCGGGGATGTTGGTGGAGATGGCGGAGACGGATGAACCGGTAGGGATTCTTTTGGATCTGAGGAGACTACCAGACGGCGTTGTCCTTCGGGATATCTTTGGTCATCTTTCTGGCTACCGGTCCCGGGTCCCTTGCATCCGCCATTTTTTGATCACGGGTAACCAAGATCACGATCAGGTATTCGCAGCCATGTCCTTCGACCTGCCCGATGAACCAGCCAGTCTTGCCCATTTGGCCGGAAGGTACATATGGATGCCGGGAGGCATTTTTCATTTTGCGGAGATGCCGGTGATCATTGAATGTTTATGAGTGGCGAGGGCCGGTCGCCTCTGGTCATCCGTAAGGGGTAATTAGTGAATTTCAACTCGCTGCAATTTCGGTAATTGCAGCGGTTACAGCATCTTAAGCTCCTATCGGCGGGACAGAATCTGAAGTGCTAAAAATGCTTTTTGTTCTGGGAATAATATCCGAAACTGTTTATAATACTCCCCGATGTTCGGATAAAAGACCCTGTGAAAAGGTTTTGCTTTATTTTGAACAACGGATGAGCAAAAAGACCCAAAGGCAATCGTGTGTCTGACCTTGGTCTTTTTTTCCAAAAGAACGGCAGACTCTCATAAGGCCGCCGGCGAACCTTAAACGAAAACACACTTTGAGATGACATGATCCGCGGCCTTGAATTTGTAGCTGACCTGAAAAACCGCCGCTTGAAGAAGGATCATCCGCTTCATTTGACAAAAGATAACTGAAGTGTCTCCTGAGCGAACACCCGTCTAAAGCGAAAGGATAGGTTACATGACTCTAGTTAGTTGGCTGATCGTCATTATCCCTCTCGTATATATCCTCTGTATGGCCTTTTACTCGAAAAGATATATCCGTGACGTGGCCGACTATCTGGCCTGCGGACGCGTGGCCGGACGCTACGTCATCAGCGTCGGCGACGTGGCCTCCGGACTTTCGGTGATCACGATCGTGGCGTCGGTCGAGTCGGGTTATCAGGCCGGCATGGCCGTCGGATTCTGGGGCGGGATCATGACGCCGCTGTGGCTCTTCCTGGCCTTGACCGGGTATGTCATCTACCGGTTCCGCGAGACGCGGAGTCTGTCGATCGGTCAGTTTCTGGAACAGCGTTACAGCCGCCGGCTCCGGATTACCGCCGCAATCATTCGAACGTTCGCGGAGATGGTGACCAACGCCATTGGACCGGCAGTAGCCGTTCGCTTTTTCATTTACTTTATGGGAATTCCGCACAAGATACCCGTGTTTGGGTTTGAGATCCCGACCTACGGGATTTTGGTCGCCTTGCTGTTGACACTGGCCCTGAGCCTGCTCTGGCCGGCGGGGCGAATCTCCCTGCTGATCACCGACTGCTTCCAGGGGATTATCAGTTATCCGATCTTCGTCGTTTTCACCGTGTTTGTGCTGTTGCAGATCGACTGGTTCACAGATGTCACTCCGGTCATGCTGGACCGTGCCCCGGGGGAAAGTTTCCTCAACCCGATGGATGTGGCCTCGCTTCGTGACTTTAATCTCTTTGCGTTGGTAGTAAGCGTCGTCGGGGGCATTCTGAACCGTGGCGCGTGGGTCGGAAACGATACGACCAATTCCGCCCGTAATGCACATGAGCAGAAGATGGCCAATATTCTCGGTACGTGGCGCAATGGTTTTGCCTACACCATGATTGGATTGATCAGTATGTTTGTGATCGTCTTTATGATGGGCGGTCGGTTTGCTCCCAAGGCCAATGAAGTTCGCATCGAACTGTCGAAGAAGATTTGCGAAGAAGTCATCAAGGATCCGACAGCCCGGGCGAAGGTGACAGACAAGCTTTCCACTCTCAAGCCAATCCCGCACGAGATCGGCAAGGATGCCCCGTATTCCGGTAAGAAGAACCCGGATACCCAGTTCTTTGATACCGCCCTGGCCGCCATGGAGGCGAACAAGGACAAAATCCCCAACGAAAAGGCGGTCTTCCAGGAGTTCAAATCCCTTTACAATCAAATGATGATGCCGGTGATCTTCAAGAAGCTCTTTGGCCCGGTGCTGATGGGCCTGTTCTCGCTGCTGATGATCATGCTGTTGCTGTCCACCGACGATTCGCGAATCTTCAACGCCTCCAGTACGATCATTCAGGATATCATACTTCCGCTGAAAAAGACGCCCATGACCGTGGAACAGCACCTGTGGTATCTGAAAATGTGTTCGTTGGCGACGACGCTCTTTTTCTTCGTCGTTTCGCTGTTCTTCGCCCAGTTGGACTACATCATCATGTTCACCACCATCATGTGCGCGGTCTGGCTCGGTGGAGCGGGTCCCGTGATGATTGGCGGTCTCTACACCCGTTTCGGGACCACCTTCGGCGCCTGGTGCTCCATGATCTTTGGCTGCGGACTGTCCTTTGCCGGGTTGATCATCCAGCGCAACTGGCCCGACCATATCTATCCCTGGCTGGACAAAATGGGATATGTCAACGCAGTCGGAAATTTCCTGACGACGGTATCCAAACCCTTCCATCCCTATGTGGTTTGGGAGATGTCTGCGACCAAGTTCCCGATCAACGCCATGGAGATCTACTTCATGTCCATGGTGCTCAGCATTATCATGTATCTGCTTGGTTCGCTGGTGACGTATAAGGAACCCTACAACCTGGACCGTCTGCTGCACCGCGGCAAGTACCGCGATGCCGAAAGCCTGCCGATCGAAAAGGGGACCTGGACCTGGCGGGGTCTGTACAACAAGATCGTCGGTATCACCCCGGAGTATACCACCGGTGACAAGATCATCGCCTGGTCCGTTGTTATCTGGTCGCTGGGCATTGGGTTTGGCGTCTTCTTCTGTGGCGTGCTGCTGTGGAACGCCTTCTGGCCGATATCGCCCATGGGTTGGAGTACGATTTTCTATATCGGGACTATTCCCATGGGGTTGACGGTCGGTGCCGTCTCGACAGTCTGGTTCATGATCGGCGGGATCAAGGATACGCTCAGGATGTTCCGCGATCTCGAGGCGCGGATCGCCAATCCGCTGGACGACGGCCGCGTCGTCGGACACGTATCTCTGGCTGACAAGGCTCATTTCGATGAAATCGAAAGACAGAAGAACCTGCAGGTCGGCACACCGGATCTGGCTCAATCAGACGCCGAAGCCTCCTAGATCATCCCGGGTCAAACCGCCCGAGATTGCAGGATATTAAACAAACACTTTGAGCCGTCGGAAAAAATATCCGGCGGCTCAATTCTTTTGGGGACCGGTCCCGTAATGCCTGCCTGAAGCCTTCCTTTCTACGGTGTTGCCAATGAACCTCGACCCTTTTACTGCCTGACGCGCGACGGACGGCCAAGACAAACCGACAACCAGCTGAAAAGTGACGCTGGCTGGACGCCGGAAAGCTACGCGATGCCCCCCGGATAGAATTCTCGGGCGGGACAGCCATCAATCATTATGGCCGACTTCGACAATTACCGGGCGAATGCCTGCTTTAGAAAATCAATCATCTGGTCTGGAGGCAGCGCATCGAGATGCTTGTCGACCACGATGAGCTGATGGTTCCGCGGCTTGAGAAGAACGCCGCCGGGAGTGTGGGCTATTCCGAACCGGTAGGCCAGGATTCGTTCCCGATCCACATTTGCCTTGATATAGATCATCCGGCCGAGGGTCCGCTGCACCTCCGGCGTTTGGAGCGTGCCCACCTCGAATGTCCAGCACACGGGACACAAGGATGCGCAGAAAAAGATGTATACCGGCCGATTCTCCGCCACCGCACGATCGGTCAGACGTTTCCAATTAATCTCCGTATTGGGACCCAGTTTGCCCGGTCGGCTTAAGCCCCTTGTGGAATATCCTTTTTCATACGCAGGCCACCGCTCTTTCTCGCGGCAACCCTCAGCAAAGACCAGGCCCGCCGCAAAGAATAAGATAAGCGAGCATCTTTGACTTCGTTTCGACCAGATACGTTCTAACATGTGTTTCCATTCGCTGGAGATTAATTTCTTCTGTGAGATTCTGTTTTGTAAGAGCGTGTATGAAAAGCCGAACACCCACACCCGTGGGTCATCGCGAGACCCCGCAGGGGTCGTGGCGATCTGGTGTTCGAACGCCAGATTGCTTCGCTTCGCTCGCAATGACGGATTTTCATACACGCTCTCAAAGCCGCATGTTTGCCACCAGGCAAATCATTACCTCAATTATCGGAAAAGATCGATTATGTTCCAAGATTTTTTCACATATTCATATTCTCTGCCGTAGAGGGTGGATAGAAAATTTGCTGCGGTCCAAAAGAATAAATACACTTGCCTTTCTGTTTCCAAACCCCATACTTGTAGGTATTGTTAGCATGGTAAAGGAGATAACGATGCGTCGAGTTGTGGAAATTGCGGTTTTGTTACTGGTGTGCGGGAGTTTTTTGGGCTGCTCGCTGTGTGAACCTCCGAAACCTCCCGTGGAAGTTCAGAGGGAACCTGTAGAGCCTCAGGATGTACAACCGGCTCAGGCCGAAGCTCCGACGACCCCCGAAGTTGTCCAACCCACGCCCGAGCCTAAACCGGAAGTGCCGCCGGTCGTGGTGGCCGCCGTTAAAGACCTGGACGAGAAATACCCAGACCTCTTTACGTTCGATAAGGAGAAGGGTCTGTTCCAGTTTAATTCCGACACCACCTTTGATTCCGGCTCCAGCGTTGTGCGACCGGAGGCCAAGGCCGCCCTTACGAAGCTCGCCCAGATTCTGAACGACGATCAAGTCAAGGATCGGGCCTTGACCATCGTTGGCCATACGGACAGCGATCGGGTTGTCAAACCGACTACGATCAGCCATCTGAAAGGTCTCGGCAAATCCGCGGATAACCAAGGTCTGAGCGAGGCCCGCGCCGAGGCGGTGGCCGCAGTGCTCCGTGCCGGAGGTATCGACGCCAGTCGCATGACCACCGAGGGCAGAGGGCAAAGCGAACCGATTGCTGATAACCATACCTCTGCCGGCAAGGCCAAAAACCGCCGCGTGAGCGTCTACCTGACGCCGATGGCCAAGTAGGACGACTACCTACCGGACACACCGTCGATAAGCTCCATTGCTTGCGGAAATCCTGCGGCCAGAACTGGGCGAACCACTTGCCCATTCATGTGACGATGAAGTTGATGGGCCATTCATCGGTGACGACGACGCAGATGTTTTATTCGCAGGTGGAGCCGCATCATCATGTCCTGGCGGCGGAGGCGATCCAGAAGTTGGTAGGGGAACCGGCGAAGGATGAACAGGAAAAGAGAGAAGAAGGGGTGAAGGATACCCATTCAGGCTAACTCGGGAACCTTCCCCGGTCGTCCTGGTGCCATTTTCCCAAATATTATTGACCTACGGTTCGGTTTCATCGCTCCATGATCCAGGGTCCACCGGGTTTCCAAGATAGAAGGAATTTCTCGTCGGCTACCAATGCCCTTACGGGCGGCATGAGGAATGCTTCCAACTTTTGAACGACCGCCGCCAAATCAATTTTTTCAGATGGTGTACGAATCTTGCGGAGAAATGCCGTCCATTGTGCCTTCTTGACCCGGTTTTCGGAAAAGTCGGCCGTCAATGCCACCGGTATCTGCCGGGGCAGGTTCGTTCCTCTTTTTTGGAATGTGGTTTTTATTGCCTGTTGAAGCAGAAGACCTGAGAAGCCGAACAAGTTGGACGTAATCCAAAGATCGAAGAAATCCTTCATGCGGCTGTTCAGGACGTCCAGTTTGACCATGGCTTCGAATTTCTCGGCAATGGTACTTTCCCGGCTGTAGCACCACAGCGTGGGGGCGGGAAAGGAAAGAAGGGTCGGATATTCCAATTTTTTCGAGGCCGGTACGATCAGGTCGCCAAAGCCGATATCGATCTGCATGTTGATCCGGGCGGAAGCCAAATGACCCAGGAACTGGACCCGCACGCCGGTGTAATCGGCATCTTCACTGATCCGGTTGGCTTTGACGGTATGAGGTTCAAAAACCAATCCATCATCTTCCACCTTAGTCTCCAAAATGTTTTTGACGACCTTGATGAGGGTATCCGGGGTATTGTCCAATTTACCCAGAAGGTCGATGTCCAACGTCGGACGTGAAGTTTCCCTTTGCCAGACCATAAACATCAGTGCGCCCTTGAGGACGAACTTCCGGGCATGAACGGATTTTCCCAGTCGATAAAGGAACCGCTCCATGGCGTAATATTGCAGGATTTCCTGAAACGGGCGATTGGCTTTTCGAGCAGCATTGGCCAGCCGTTCTCGCACGGATGCCGCCATGTTAGTAATTTGGGGTCGGCTCACAGAATTGCTTCCAGGTAAGGTTGCATGATCTTATCCACACGGCAGATTCGGGCAAAACGCATCAGCTTCTCCACGCTGGAGCGTTTTCGTTCCCGGCAAAGTTTTAAAGCCTCAATGGCTACGTCCTGCCCGATTTTGTTACGGTATTTGAAGCAATCCGCCACCGTCTTTTCCGGACTGTAAATGCGAACGGGAACTCCATCCAAGGGGTGAGTTTCAATCCCTTCCGAGTAGGCCTCCCGGCTGAACCAGACAATCTTCATCGGAGGGTAATCCAGGCGCGCTGGTTTTGCGCCCGGAGGAAGCGCCAGATAGACCCGGCGGGGAATCTGGGTGGTAATTCCATGAAAGGAAAGGGCGGACAGGAGGCAGACTACCCCTTCGGGAACCTTGAGGGCAACCGAAACCAGATCCGGATTTCCCAGGGGAGGAAGTTCGGCGAGGCGATACAGACCTCGTCCCAGCGGTTCGATAAGCTTAGTATCCCGCATGGTATAGAGGATTCGGGGATGTATTCCCAGCCGAATGGCATTCATGGTTCGCAATACGCCCTTATGCCGTTGAAAGATGGATTTAGCCTTTTCTATAGCCGTTTGGTTGTTCATGGTATTTTCATTGTATCAGGCGAAATTCCCAAGTGAAAAGAAACTTCTATATTTATCAATATTTTGAGAAGATTCTATCCAAATGCGATTCCCTCCCCATTTCCTCCCATGAAGGCTGGTCAAAACTCCTCAAAAATGCACAAAAACCAAACTGGCTCGGTACTGGTTCCGGGTTGGCAAGGCACTGAAGACTGACGCTGGCTGGACGCTGAGAGGCATTTTTCCACTTTTTCTAGAAAATTCATAAAAAGATGGAAAGAGCATAAGTCATTACCGGGACAAGCATAAGGCGGTAAAAAAGAGAAAAGCGGGCGAAGGGAATCGAACCCTCATGACCAGCTTGGAAGTTCCCAGGGACGTTCCTAACTGCTGTAATACTAGCCAGTTATGAATGTGAATGTGGAATTAAACAGAGAGGCGACACGAATCTGGCACAGGGGATAGTCAGGGGGTACTGGGGACTCACTGAAGACTGACGCTGACTGGACGCTGGAAAACCGCTCGATAGATTTCCGTTCACTGCCCTTTAGGATGCGATCAGGAGGAACGGAGTTAGTAGTCCATTCAATTCTAGAATATGACCTATTTTAGCTCCCAAACAAAGAAATATTCCAGACATTCTTAACGTTACTTGATTATTGAGTAATGTAAAATACAACATTACCGAAAGGAGCGTGGTCTCCACCGGAATTGTTCCAATGCTTTCCATCCAATCGGCATCCCCGATCCCTCCAGATATCTGCAAAGAAAATGTTCTCTTGCCCTTGTTGACACCACGTATAGTTGACGTGCCAAAACATCCACAGGACGTTTTATAAGGCCATCTCGTTTTCCATGGATGACCAATAAGTATCCACAAAGAAAAGTGGACAAATTTCTCCCGGCAGTAAAACTGTCCAATGGGTTGGATGAGTTACCCAACAAATCAACCGGCTGAACCCATTGGCGTGATTCATCGGGATCGCTGCCCTGCCCCGGAATGGGATCAATTTTAATGTATGGATTCATTCATCGGACAAGTACTCAAGAGTTTATTTCCCTCTGCTTCAAGAGCTTATACTTGCTTCTTGGACTCCAAATGTGCTAGAATATCCAACCTTGGGAAGGATCGTAGAGCCATATTAGGAACAAGGGCAAATACGTAATTGTGCCATTAGTATATATGGAAATGTAGCAGCAATGGTTTTGTCGCAATTGAAGCCAAACGTCATCGTCAAGGGGCCGATCTTCCCGGAACCCGTTCAGATTATCTCCGTTACGCCCATGGGCAAATCCGTCAAGCTCATCGGCAAGGGACTCAAAACTGGACAGGTCCACGAACCCATCCTGAATTCCGACCAATTGGCCAGTCTGGAAGCCACGCCGGAAAAAGAGCCCTTCGACGGTGACCCCTTGAAGTTTCGGCTGGGGATCGAGGCCCTGCGGATTGGGCTGGCGTATGAATACGACCCGTATTTCTCCCTGTCCATCGCCCGAGTAGACCCGCTGCCTCACCAACTGGAAGCCGTTTACGATTACTTCCTGAAACTGCCCCGTATTCGTTTCCTTCTGGCCGACGACCCTGGGGCCGGCAAGACGATCATGGCCGGTTTGCTCCTGAAGGAACTCAAGATTCGGGGACTGATCAAACGCACCCTGATCGTCACCCCCGCCAATCTGTCCTTCCAATGGCAGCGGGAAATGAAGGACAAATTCAAAGAGAATTTCGACATCATTAAAGGGGAAATCCTTCGGGCCAACTACGGTTCCAACCCTTGGCAGGAAAAAAATCAGGTTATTACGTCTGTCTCCTGGGTATCCCGGATTGAAGATGCCAAGGACAGTCTCTTGCGGAGCCACTGGGATCTGATCATCGTCGATGAAGCCCACAAGATGAGCGCCTACGACGAAGAACGAAAGACCCTGGCCTACCAACTCGGGGAACACCTGTCCGATATGACGGATCATTTCCTCCTGATGACGGCCACGCCGCACAAGGGCGATCCCGAGCACTTCTGCCTTTTCCTTCGGCTGCTTGATGAGGATGTCTACGAAGACGTAAAGAGCCTGGAAGAGGCGATGCGGCGAAACCACGCCCCGTTCTATCTTCGCCGAACGAAAGAGGCATTAGTGACCTTCCCCCATCCCGACACCGGCCAAGTCAAACGCATTTTCACCGATAGGGACGTTCGAACCACGGAATTCCGGCTCAACGATGACGAATGGGAATTCTACGATGCCTTGACCCGCTACGTCGAAGACCAATCCATTAAGGCTCAAGCCGACGATTCCGCTCGGGGCCGGGCCTTGGGCTTTACGATGGCGATGCTCCAGCGACGGTTCGCTTCCAGTATCTATGCGGCCAGACGAACCCTGGAACGGATGCGGGAAAAACGGGAAAAGATTTTGGAAGACCCCGAAGCCTACCGAAAGGAACAGATCGAAAAGAAACTGCCCGAGGATTTCGACGACCTGCCGGAGGAGGAACGCCAGAAGATCACCGAAGAACTCGAAAGCGTCGTGGCCTCGGTGGACCCGATTGCCCTGAAAGAAGAGATCATCCAACTGACCAAACTGATCGATCAGGCCAAGATCCTGGAAAGCAAGGAAGTCGAAACCAAGCTTCAAAAGCTCAAGGATGTCATCACGGAACACGGGGTTTTCAACGACCCCAAGATGAAGCTCCTGATTTTCTCGGAACATAAAGACACTCTGGACTTCCTGGTGGGCGATGGCAAGGAAAATAGGCCGTTAGGCAAGCTTCGAGAGTGGGGATTATCCGTCACCCAGATCCACGGCGGGATGAAGATCGGCGACCGGGACACTCCCGGCACCCGCATCTACGCCGAGCGGGAGTTCCGAGACGACTGCCAGTTGATGGTGGCGACCGAGGCGGCCGGGGAAGGTATCAATCTCCAATTCTGCTGGTTCATGATCAACTACGATATCCCCTCGAACCCCGTTCGTCTGGAACAGCGGATGGGACGTATTCACCGTTACGGCCAGGAGAAGGACTGCCTGATCCTCAACTTCGTCTCTACCAATACCCGGGAAGGCCGGGTGATGCAAAAATTATTCGAGCGATTGAAGAAAATCGAAGACGACCTGGACCCCAAACGCACCGGCAAGATTTTCAATGTCCTAGGCGACGTGTTCCCGGCCAACGGATTGGAGAAGATGATTCGGGATATGTATGCCCGGAATCTGACGGAAGAGGTGATCAAGAAACGAATCGTCGAACAGGTGGATACCGAGCGGTTCAAACAGATCACCAATTCCACCCTGGAAGGACTGGCCAAGCGGGAGTTGAATCTCTCCGCCCTCATCGGCAAATCCGCCGAAGCTCGGGAACGGCGATTGGTCCCGGAAGTGATTGGGGATTTCTTCACCACCGCCGGCCCCTTGGCCGGGGTTCATCCCAAGGAGATCAAGGCCGGAGAGAACGTTTATCGGATCGGGCGAATTCCCCGAACCCTTTGGCCGATTGGCGAACGGTTGGAACCCCGGTTCGGCAAACTCGGGCGGGAATACAAGCAGATTGTCTTCGATAAGGAACACCTCAAGAAAGATGCCACGTCCGAATGGATCACTCCCGGCCATCCCTTGTTCGAAACGGTCCGGGAAGATGTCTTCGAGCGGGTGCATAACGACCTTCTCCGGGGAAGCGTATTCTACGACCTGCACCACAAGGAACCCTACCGACTGGATGTGTTCTCCGCCGCCATCAAAGACGGCCGGGGCAATTGTCTGCATAGACGGCTGTTTGTCGTCCAGACCAATGTGGATGGTTCGATGTCCGTTCGTCAGCCGACTATTTTTCTGGATCTTTCCCTGGGGACACCGGAACAATCGGTCCCACAGGATGACGGCCTGCCAGGCCGGACCCTTGTCGAACAGACATTGATCGAAAAGGCCCTGAACCCGTTCCTGACCGAAATCACCGCTGAACGGGAGCGAGAAGTCGAAGTCATCCAGAAGCATATCAACATCAGCCTCAACGCCAGCATCGAAAAACTTCAATGCCAGTTTGCCGAACTGGTCCAGCAAAAAGAAGCAGGCTCCACGGAATCGGGTCTTGATGGACGAATCAAACAATACGAAGATCGGCTTGAGGAACTCAACGGGCGGTTGGAACGACGAAATCTGGAACTCAAGCAGGAACGGCAATGCACCATCGGCGACATTCACCCGGTCGGACGAGCCTGGGTCTTGCCCCATCCAGAGCGAACCAGCCCCGTCTTTGCTCCGATGGTTCGGGACGATGAAATCGAAAAGATCGCCGTCCAGGCCGTCATGGACTATGAAAAGGAACGGGGTTGGCAGGTCGAAAGCGTCGAAAATGAAAACCGGGGCTTCGATCTGATTTCCCGGAAACCCCATCCGGAAGACCCCAAGACCTGTATCGAAGTCCGGTTCATCGAGGTCAAAGGCCGGGCCGGGGTGGGGGAAGTGGCCTTGACCACGAATGAATACAAGACGGCCGAACGACTGCGAAAGGATTTCTGGCTCTATACCGTATTCAACTGCGGCTCCAAGCCAGAGGTCCATCTCGTTCAAGATCCGGTTCGGCTCAATTGGGAACCCTTGGTTAAGATTGAGCATTACCACATCAATGCAAAGGGAATTCTGCAGGTGTCAAGTTAATGAATAAGAGGACGGAAAGGCAATATCGTGACTATACAACTGACGGATGAACAAATCCATAAATGGCGATTGCTTTGGGAAGAGCGTGAGAAGGATTCCAAGGAGAAAGCTCATCGACAGAAGATCAACGATATTCGTCGAAATACCCAAAAAGAGATTCTCCCATTTATGAACAAGTTCTTGTCGGACGAGATTACCCTCGAAGAATTCAGATCCACCTACGACCGTAAGACGAGAACTGAATGGACCGGTTTCGGGCTTAAGGGACTCTCGGGTGCCATGTACCTTAACATTCTCGTAAAGCATGTGCCGAATAAAAACGCTCTCATTGATAACCTGAAACAAGTCCTCCCGGTTCCTCGGACGGAAGAGGAAGGCCGAAAGAAAATGGAAAACTTCTTCTCCTTCATCAACGAACTCCACAAGACCGGAAAGGTTAAGAAGCAGTTCCTTCAGCCGATGCGGGTACCATTCTTCATCAGCTCCTGGTGGCACTTGCAGGATGTTGAACAATGGCCTATTTTCTATATTTCAGCCCGGTTAGCTCTTGAGGCGGAAGGGGTGTACAAATCCATTAAAGACCCCATACAGGACTATTTCACTTTTCGTGACTGCTTCACTTCCTTGGCCACTGCTCTGGGGATAGATTCCTGGGAATGCGAACATCTTTGTTCTTGGCGACAAGAGGTAAAGTACCCACCGTCACCGGTCCCACCCAAACCCGGTGAGGAAACACCACCTGTCGTGAAGCCTCCGGTATCGGAACCCAAGGATGAAAACGGGGATACCCTATTTAGCCATACGCAGATCCAGATGCTCCTAACCCAGATGGGCCGAAAACTAGGCTGTAGCGTATGGGTGGCTTCGAATGATCAAGGCAAAGAGTGGGAGGGAACGTCTTTTAAAGATCTCTGTCTACAGACACTTCCCTCTTTGGGGATGGACAAGGAATCCCAGAAGCTCATCGGTCTAATTGATGTCCTCTGGATAAAGGGAGGAAAACAAGTAGCCGCCGCCTTTGAAATCGAACATTCGACTTCCATCTATTCTGGACTGCTGCGGATGTCGGACCTGATTACCGTTTCTCCCAACATTAATTTTCCACTCTACATTGTTACCCCCGAGAAACGTATTGAGAAGGTAAAATCGGAGCTTTCCCGGCCGACCTTTCAGACTTTGGAACTGCATAAGCGATGCGGTTTCTTTTCTTATGAGACATTGGTTGATAAGGCCAGTTCCATCATGGCATGGGCTAGTGACCCTTCCACTATTGAAAAGTTGGCCTCCAAAGTGGAGGATGCAACTGAGGAATGATAGCTTTTCACGGGCAATCAATCGAAACAGTTGGATAAACAGCAGACGACAATGACAGAAGAAATAAGCGAACAATCAAAACCTACACCTCTTGGCGTATGCATCATGCCTTGGGCTGGCCTCCGTCAGGAGGTCAAGATCGGTGCTGTTCGATTCTGGCTTTGGGATGAGAGTAAGGTCTCTGATTTGAACGTTCGGAACCAACTCAATAAATTCTTTAGTTGCTTCGTCGATCATCATGGGGAACCCGTCAAAACTATTACGATTTGTTCCCATGGCCATCCCGACTTTCGAATGCTGAGCAAAGATGCTGAAAACGAAGACCTTCATTCTGCCGTCGATATTCTGGTCTTCTCCTCTATTGGACCTCAAGTGAAACGCGCCGTTGCTACCGGACACAGATGTATGGCCCCGCCTTCTTCAGATCGATATCAGATTATAACCCAGAGGGTTAATCCGGGTGACAAGATGATTGCGCTTAGGGCAGGAGATTTTGGCGGGGGTTTCTGGGATATCGATGAAGTCAGAATCTCCCAGCCTTGGGGTATGGGCGGAGAATTTGGTATTGAACCAGACAGAACGCTGATCACCGCTTTGGGGCGTGTTTTTGAGAATGGTTTCCCCTCCGAGGTCAAGGAACGTATGTTACGAAGCCTAGAGTGGTTCAAGCTCGCACATGCCGAGACCGAACAGATTTCGATATTCTCAAAAGTAGTTATGATGGGAACCGCCTTCGAAATACTCCTTGATTTCCCGGATAGGGGACAAAAAAGTGAGTTCTTTGTCGAACAGATGGAAACCAAGATTAGAAAGAGTGACTTCGTTGTTCCGAATCGTGCACGTAAAGGATCTGACGGCAAAGATCACTCATACAGCCAAGCGGGATGGTGGGCGTGGGACTTCTATCAGCTTCGAAACAAAATTGTCCATGGCAATAAAATGGATATAGGAGGTCTTCGCTATAAAAACTGGATCACTCATAATATCGTTGCTGATGTGGCATTCCTGCAATTCATGAAAATGGAACTGCTTAACAATGGATGTTTCTCTGCGGAGTCTCAAAGATCAATCATAGATTTTGATGATGCACACAGAGCATTAGGATGGATTTCGAAAAAGGAAGAAGGCGGAACGGATGGACAAGTATCCAAAACGATTAATTGAAGTCGATTTACCTATAAAACGTATCTCTGCTCATGCACGGCGAGAGAAGAGCATTCGGCATGGACATATTTCGACATTGCATATCTGGTGGGCCAGGCGACCCTTGGCGGCGTGTCGAGCGGTGGTCTGTGCCGCCCTCTGGCCTGACCCGGCCGATCCGCTTTGCCCGCAGGACTTTCGAAATGCAGCCGCCAAGGAGATTAATACCTTCATCCAATCCGTAGTGACCACCAAGACCCTTTATGAGATGGTTTCAGAGGAGAGTTTAAGACGTTACCAGCAGGTGGCAAATAAGAAATTGTCCATTGATCCAGGTAAAGGGGAAGGACAGATAAACCTTCGGACTCTCCTGCTGGACTTTATCGCTGACTTTGCCGCCTGGGAGGCATCTACCGAACCGCATTTTCTTGAAACATCCAGAAGACTAACCCAATTTTCTCATGAAGCTCTGGGTGGGGAAAAGGGTACACGTCCTTTAGTTGTCGATCCGTTTGCCGGGGGTGGAACTATTCCGTTGGAGGCTTTGCGTATTGGTGCGGATGCCTTTGCCAGTGACCTTAATCCCGTGGCCGTGCTTCTGAATAAAGTAGTCTTGGAATATATCCCCAAATACGGTCAGAAATTGGCCGACGAAGTCCGTAAATGGGGACAATGGGTCAAAGAACAGGCAGAGAAGGAATTGAACCAGTTCTACCCAAAAGACTCGGATGGAGCAACGCCGATAGCTTATCTCTGGGCCAGAACCATTCAATGCGAAGGACCAGGTTGTGGAACCGAAATACCGCTTATGCGGTCTCTCTGGCTGGCCAAAAAAGGTAGTAGGTCGGTTGCCTTGAAGATCATTCCCCGTCGTCCAGCCCAGCGAATAGATTTTCAGATTATTTCCGGTGCAAAAGCATCTGAGGTAGGAGAGGGAACGGTTAAGCGAGGTTCTGCGACATGTCCTTGTTGCGGATATACTACTCCCGTGACATCGGTTCGTGCACAACTAAGATCACGTAAGGGTGGTGCAGGTGATGCACGAATGTTTGCCGTGGTTACGACTAGACAAGGTCAGCAAGGCCGGTTTTATCGTTTGTCCAATGAAGCCGATCATAAAGCTATCTGTGCTGCGAAGAAAGAGCTAACTAAACGCCAGCAACAGCATTCTGGATCTATGACTCTAATTCCCGATGAACCCTTACCGCCTCAAGGAACTCTAGGGTTTCGAGTACAACTTTATGGAATGTTAAAATGGGGTGATCTTTTCGCACCTCGTCAACTACTTGCATTGACAACCTTTACTCAACTGGTGCGAGAGGTTGGTAGAAAAATTTCTAGTCAAAAGGACAAGGATCTTTCGGAGGCCATACAAACCTGTTTGGCCTTGGCTGTTGATAGATTGGCAGACAAAAATGCTTCTCTTACCGTCTGGAACACCGTTGGTGAAAAGATTGAGCATGTTTTCGGTAGACAGGCTCTTCCCATTGCATGGGATTTCCCAGAGGTTGGGATATTTTCAGATAGCACAGGTAATTGGATGAGCCATATTAATCTCGTGGCAGAAGGAGCGGAAGGGCAGGAGTTTTGCTGTAGTCAAGGTCAAGTCGAACGTGCTTCCGCTACCCAACATCCTCTTCCAGATGATTCGGCTTTAGCTCTTGTAACTGATCCGCCGTATTATGATGCTGTGCCATATTCCGATTTATCTGATTTTTTCTACGTATGGCTGAAACGTACACTGCCAACGACTTTAGTTGCTCAATTTAGCGGCGAATTAACTCCGAAAGATGAAGAATGCATTGTTGATGAGATAAAGGGAAAGGATCGAAGATACTTTGAAAAAACAATGGCACTGGCGATGGCTGAAGGACGGCGAATACTGCAGCCTTCAGGAATTGGTTTAGTCGTCTTTGCTCATAAATCTACCGCCGGATGGGAAGCTCAGCTTCAAGCAATGGTTGATGCGGGTTGGACAATGACTGGATCGTGGCCTATCGATACAGAGCGGCCTGGACGTTTGAGAGCACAGGACTCTGCAGCGCTTGCGTCGTCAGTCCATCTTATTTGCCGCCCACGAGAAACTCAAGACGGGAAGAAAAGTGAGGTAACCGGTGATTGGCGAGATATTCTGAACGAGCTTCCTAGACGGATTCACGAATGGATGCCACGTTTGGCAAGAGAAGGTGTAGTCGGAGCTGACGCTATTTTCTCATGTCTTGGCCCGGCATTGGAGGTTTTCAGCCGATATTCACGAGTGGAAAAGGCCAGCGGGGAACAGGTGACATTGAAAGAATACTTGGAATATGTCTGGGCTGCGGTAGCCAAGGAAGCACTCAATATGGTCTTTGCCGGTACTGATGCCAGCGGCTTTGAGGAAGATTCCCGCCTGACGGCTATGTGGCTCTGGACGCTCTCGACAGGGAGCAACGGGAACGACAAATCCGAAGAATTAGAAGATGAGACCGAAGATGATGATGAAGAGGAATCTTCCGGTAAGCCATCGAAGGCGGGTGGCTTCATCCTGGAATTCGATGCCGCTCGAAAGATTGCCCAAGGATTGGGAGCCCATCTGGAACAACTTAGCCATCTGGTGGAAATCAAAGGAGATAAGGCCCGATTGATCCCCGTTTCTGAGCGAACCCGCTATCTTTTCGGCAAAGATCAGGCTCAGACTCCGACCCAACGAAAGAAGAAAGCCAAGCAAATGACCTTTACCGATCTAGAACAGGAATTTGCCGAAGTCGAAGGGAACTGGGGCGAGAAAGATGTTCCGAAAATCGGCCAGACGGTCCTGGATCGGGTCCACCAGTCCATGATCCTCTTCGCTGCCGGCCGTAGCGATGCTCTAAAACGGTTCTTGGTTGAAGAAGGCATCGGCAAAGATCAACGCTTCTGGCGACTGGCACAAGCGTTTTCTGCCCTGTATCCGAAGGAAACGGATGAGAAGCGTTGGGTGGATGGAGTTTTGGCAAGAAAGAAAGGATTGGGACTTTGATGGATGATCAAGCCAAACATATCGACAGTCTAGCTAAGGCTATCCACAAACATAATTCACTGGTTAGTCCCTATCAGCGAATTCAGCAAGATATTCTTGCTAAACAAATGGCCATGGCTAGTTGCAGTTCGTTTGTCATGCCAGCACTCCAATCCCTCCAAAAGTGGCAAGGTGCCATGTCGGGAATTTTATCAAATAGTGCGTTTCAACAACTAAATGCTTCGCTAGCAGCCCAGAGGGAGCTAACACGATCACTTTCATACCATCAGAATTGGATTGAGCTCATTAGCAAACGAAGCAAAGTCTGGGAAGATACACTAGCCAACTATGCAAAGATGACTGCAAATATCCAGTCCACTATTGAGCGGTTTCGATCTGCCAATGTTTTCCGGAATTCAGCCATTTCACAGATGCTGCAAAGAATTCAGGATGTGGGCTTAGTAACACGAAATACAGCACTGGCGTTGCGGCTTTTAGAGCCACCACGAATATATACTACTTTTCTTGACAAAACACTCTCCAGGATAGGTCGTACAAAAGATGTCTTGGCAATCACAGCATTAAGTAGATCTCTTGAGGTAGCCCAACTACAGGTAATTGATGCTTCCCGTAGTTTGGATGGTTTTGTCGCTTTGCCAACGGATTCTGTCAAGTCGTCAAAGAGCCGACAATTGGTATTGCCGTATGTTCAGCAGGAGGAGTTATTGCTTCGGAAAGAAGCATTTGAACAGGACAATGTGGATATCACGAGGATAAGTCCTGCCTGCAACATTGCACAATTATCTAGAGAAGTCCTAAACCTAGTTACAGCATGTAATGAAGCCTCAAAGGTATCTGGGAAATCCGAGATTTTCAAGCCAACGACACGTGCTTTGGAGGTTTTTGCAGATTTTGCCTGGATTCTTGCAGGCAACAAAAGGTCTTTTGGGGAATTCATCGACTGTGTTTATTTTCTTCTTTATGAGGGAGCAGGGAAAGACAATCTCAGGTATTTGGAGAAAAACGGAGGAGTCTTAAAAGATGATGATTGCTTCCTTATCTGGACAAAAAAACACATCCGCAACAAATGGCTACGACACGATCCTGATCATGGAGAGGAGCGTGCGATTAGAAAATCCTGGCGCGAACTGTCCGAGAAGTTCCAATGGCTGGGCTTGGACAGATGCCCGCACAAAGGAGAAGACTTTCGAGGCTTACAGTTGAGACTTCTTCAGGAAACGAAGAGTTTTCTGAATATTCTTCTGAGTAAAATGGGGAACTAATTTATGACAGTGATCAAACCGTGGTACAAAATTGTTACTCCGAGAGAAGACTTACGAGAGGGCAAACCTCTGGATGCATCCGAATTTGCCGTTCATCTGGATCAGGTGCGGGATGATCGAGCGGCGGAAGTCTATCAGAACCCTGAGAAGTTCTTCGAGCGGACGTACCTGACAACGAACCTGACGGGGCTGGCGGCGGAAGTGGTTCGGCGGCTTTCCAGCGAGCAGACGGAAACATCGGCGGTGTTCAATCTGGCTACCCAGTTCGGAGGTGGTAAAACCCACGCTCTGACATTGCTTTACCATCTGGCCAAGAACGGTTCGAAGGCAGATAACTGGAATGGGGTCAGTAAAATCCTCAGTAAGTCGGGGATGAAGACCGTACCGAATGCAGCGGTAGCAGTTTTCGTCGGAATGGAATTCGATTCGATCCAAGGCCGGGGCGGAGTCAATGGCGAGCCGGTTCGCAAGACCCCCTGGGGCGAGATTGCCTTCCAACTGGGGGGGGAGGAAGGCTTCAAGCTGATGGAGGAGCACGAAAAGAAGATGATTGCCCCGGCTGGGGATGTCATCCGGCGATTGTTGCCCAACGACAAGCCTTGTCTGATCCTGATGGACGAATTGATGAATTACGTCAGCCGATATCGTAAATCCGGACTGGCGGGCCAGCTTTACAACTTTCTGCAAAGTCTGTCGGAAACCGTCCGGGGAGAAAAGAACGTTGTATTGGCGGTTTCCATCCCGGCCTCGGAACTGGAAATGACGGCGGAAGACCAGGCGGATTATAGTCGTTTCAAGAAGCTTCTGGACCGGGTGGGAAAAGCCGTGGTGATGTCGGCGGAAACAGAAACTTCAGAGATCATCCGCCGAAGGCTTTTCGAATGGTTCGGATTACCGGAAGATGGACGAAAGGCGGCGGCGGAATTTGCGGAATGGATCGTGGATCATCGCCAGCAGGTTCCCAGTTGGTTCCCGGTGGATAACGCCCGTGAGGCATTTGAAGCGAGTTACCCCTTCCATCCAATGGTTCTTTCCGTCTTTGAACGAAAATGGCAGTTGCTTCCCCGATTCCAGCAGACCCGAGGGGTTCTCCGGCTGTTGGCGTTGTGGGTTTCCCGGGCGTATCAGGCCGGGTTCAAGGGAGCCCACCGAGACCCGCTCATTGGTTTGGGAACCGCTCCCTTGGATGACTCGATGTTTCGGGCGGCGATGTTCGAGCAGTTGGGTGAACACCGCCTGGAGGGGGCGGTGACGACGGATATCTGTGGGAAAAAGGAAGCCCATACGGTTCGATTGGATGCTGAGGCGGTGGAGGCCATCAAGAAGGCCCGGTTGCACCAGAAGGTGGCGACGACGATCTTCTTTGAATCCAACGGCGGCATGACCAAGGCAACCGAGGCGACCCTGCCGGAAATTCGCCTGGCGGTGGCCGAACCGGATCTGGACATTGGGAATGTTGAAACGGTCTTGGAATCCTTGAGTTCGTCCTGCTATTACCTTCTGGTGGAGAAGAACCGCTACAAGTTTGGTTTTCAGCCCAATTTGAATAAGCTCCTGGCGGATCGCCGGGCAAGCATCCAGCCCCCGAAGATCGATGAGCGGGTGAAGGGGGAAATCCAAAAGGTCTTTAAGAGCGAAAAGGGCGTAGATTTGGTCTTCTTTCCGGAAAAGTCGAACCAGATTTCCGACCGGCCTGCCCTGACGTTAGCCGTCTTGAGCGCGGAGCATTCCATGCAGGATCGGAGCGTTCTCAATCTGGTGGAAACTATTATCCGGGAAAACGGCACGTCGGCCCGAACCTTCAAAAGCGCCCTGTTCTTTGCGATTCCTGAGGATGAGGAACCGTTAAGGGAAGAGGCCCGTAATCTCCTGGCCTGGGAAGAAATTCAGGATGAGGAAGGGGATCTGCGGCTGGAAGAGACGCAACGGCGGCAACTCGTTGAAAATCAGAAGAAGGCGGAGCGGGATCTTCGGGAATGCGTGTGGAAGACCTACAAGAATATTGCTCTTTTGGACAAAGAAAACAAGGTTCGGGTCGTGGACCTGGGGCTTATCCATTCCAGCGCCGCCAACACCTTGGTTTCTCTCATCGTGGATCGGTTCCGGAAGGATGGGGACATCGAAGAAGGGATCAGCCCCAATTTCCTTACTCGAAACTGGCGCCCGGCCTGCAAGGAATGGAGCACAAAGTCGGTTCGGGATGAGTTCTATGCGTCGCCTCAGTTTCCGCGGCTGCTCAATTCGGAGGTGATCAAGGACACGATTGTCCGGGGCGTGGAGAACGGGATCATTGCCTACATCGGAAAACGCTCGGACGGCTCATACGAACCCTTTATATTTAGCAGCCGACTGAACGTCCAGGAAGTCGAAATCTCGGATGATATGTTCATCGTCACCAAGGATACGGCGGAGGCGTACAAGAAGTCGCAGGCCCAACCGCCGGTGGTACAGCCCCCGACCGTGACGGTTCAGCAGCCAGTAAGCCCAACGCCGCCGACAACCCCTGTGCCGCCTGTGGTCAACCCTCCAAGCTCCAACGTGCGGAAACTAGCGTGGAGCGGCAACGTCCCGACTCAGAAATGGATGAACTTTTACACGAAGTTCGTCACCAAATTCGGCTCCGGCCAGGATATCAAGTTGACGTTGAACTTTGAAGTTTCCGCAAACGCCGACATCCCTCCGCAGAAGATTGAGGAGGCGAAAATCGCTCTGCGGGAACTGGGGTTGGAGGATAATGTCCGACTGGAATAACAAGATCCGGTGTCTCCGCTCTCGGAGTGACCTAACTTTTAACGGAGCAGTACGAAACAATGGGTACCAAGACTGACAAGAGAGAGAAGTATCTCTTGGAGACTCGACACGTAAAAGTCTCCCGGGATCATCTTGAACAACAATCGAAAGCCAGCCCATTGGCAGCAATGTGTGAGTTGATCTGGAATGGGCTTGATGCCGGCGGTTCGGGTGTCGATGTCCGTTTCGAGATGAATAAGCTGGGCACCGCCATCGCTGCCATTGAAGTGGAAGACCGGGGAACAGGTATTCTCCCTGAACATGTTGACCGAGCTTTTGGTACGGTGGGCAATTCGCTGAAAATCGAATCCAGGAAAACACCGGAGGGCCGCATTCTTCATGGCAAAGAAGGCAGAGGAAGATTTAAAGCTCTTGCACTGGGAACAAAGGCAACGTGGACCACAACTTACAAAAACAACGGTACCTGTTTCCGATATCAAGTTATCGTTCCTCGGATGTCAATGGATGACTATGGCCTGAGCAGTCCTGAAAAGGTGGATGCAGACCATACGGGAACCGTGGTTCGAGTTGATGGAGTGGATCACGGGGAGCTGTCCTTGCTGGCAGATGGAATACGTGATCGTATTATTGAGAACTTTGCCCTGTATCTGAAAGATTATCCCCAGACACGATTAGTCTATGACAATCGGACGATCAATATAGACTCAGCCATTGTCAGGAGCGACACCTACGAATTGGACCTTGAAGACGAGAGTCCTCCTAAATCTACTCTTACCGTGATTGAATGGAAGTTCAAACCAGAAAACCGAAGACTCCTTCTCTGTGACTTGGACGGCTTCGCTCTGGCAGAAGTACGAGCGGGGGTTCAGGCCAAAGGGTTTGAATTTACCGCGTATTTACGCAGTAACAAAGTTCGGGAGTGGCAACAGGAGAATCGTTTGGATCTTTCCGAGTTAGATCCGGCGGTTTCCCTGGCAATCAATCAGGCGCGGGAGGCACTGAAGAGCCACTTTCGAGAGAGACTTGCTGGTGAAGCACAAGATATGGTCGAGCAATGGAAGAAGGACCAGATTTATCCTTATTCCGACGAAGAGGCCCAGACTCCGGTCAAGAAAGCGGAGCGACAGGTCTTTGACATCGTGGCGGTCAGGGTAAACCAGTATCACCAAGCCTTTCGAGAAGGCGACAACGATGCGAAGAAGTTGACGTTGCATCTTTTTAAGCAAGCCTTGGAAAGCAATCCGGGTAGCGTTCAGAAGATATTGAAGGAGGTATTGCGTCTACCCCATGATCTTCAGGACGAGTTGGCGGAAATCCTGGATCGGACTACCTTCCAGGCCATCATCCAAGCCGCCAAGACGGTGGCCAGGCGACTGGATACCATTCGGGCCTTCGAGGAAATCCTCTTTGATGATGACTGGCGAAAGCGGCTGCTAGAGCGGACACAACTCCATCGATTACTGGTCCATGATCTATGGCTCCTGGGAGAAGAATATACTCTGATGCGGATGACGACCCTCTTCCTGCAGTCTTGAAAAAACACATTCAGATTCTTGGGCGGACGGAACCGACTCCTGAAATGGATGTGAAACTCATTACAGATAAAGACGGCATTCTGGACCTTATGCTGTCCCGAAAATTCCTCCGACGGCCCAACGTGTTTGAATTCCTTGTCCTGGAACTTAAGCGACCCAAGGACAATCTGGCCCCCGAAGATGTCCAACAGATTGAAAACTACGCCTTTACGGTTAGCCAGGACGACCGCTTTTCAAAGGAAAACACCCAGTGGACGTTCTGCCTGCTGGGGAATAGGCTTGGACGTTACGCCGGAGAGCGGGTCAACTCCGAGGGTTTGCCCTACGGTTGTATTCACAAGAAGGGGAACCTAACCATTTGGATTAAGCAGTGGAGCGATGTTTTGCATGATGCGAAAATTCGCTACGAGTTCTTTCGGGAAAAACTGGATATGGAGGCCTCGTGCGAAAAGGGAATGTCCTATCTTCGGGACAATTACCAAGAACTGCTTACTGGCCGTGGAAAACGTAAAGGGAAAGAAGTCAGCCAGCCGTCTACGGCGGTACCGGAACAAGGCCAATCTCCAAGCGAAGTCGCAAGACCCTTCGACGACGGGTGTGGCCAGGGTCCGCAGCAGCCCGTCGCATAAAGAAGCAGTATGCGAAATATATACCCAGTGTTGTGCAATTGTTTGCTTAGTTCTGTCGTTCAGGGAGGATGCCCGTGATGTCTGCAACGGATATGGACAAGGACTTGAAGGGATGTGGCCCACGTGCTCGTGTTCTGAAGGTAAGGCGTATGCTGTTACCGACTGCGGTGCATAAAGCAATTGTAGTCCTGAACCGGGGCGACGATCACTTGCCCAAGTGGAACCATCGACTCCAATCGCTCAACCGCTTAATGGAGTGGGCGCAGAACAGCCATGGAATGCTGGAATTGCAGCAGCACATCCTTGACAGCGACCAGTTCGGCAATCTTATGGAACTTGAACGTGCTTTCAGGGTTGTAGTCGAGCATATCGATAATGGGAAGATGGATACTGCCAACTTGGACACTCGTCCTCAGGCCATCGCACTCCAAGTGATTACCTGGTGGTTGGGTTCCATGAAATCCGTAATCTCTATTCCTGGGTCTGAACAGGAATTCACATTCCGGCCCGTGAAGTAAGAAGTTGCGTTCCAATCAGCTTTTCGTCATGTTTTCGTAATTTGATAGAGGTGGAAGATATCCATCCTATCACCGACTAGAGCTATCCTTAGCGGTTCGTTATCATGAAATGCTGGTACGCAAAATACGAGCGGACGGCATCAGGACGGGTGAAGGTGCAGATGCACACGAGCCCCGGTGGGCAAGGAAGTAATCATGTTGAAGTTCCATTGGTATGGGCGGATATCTTCAGGCAACTCCGATATGCAGCAATATCCCGCTCGCGTGGTTGACAAGAAAGGACAAATGATGGAACCATCCAGCGATCATCCAATTGGAGTTGGAGTATACACTCTAACGCCTGAATGTGAGGCGAGACCAACCGCCTGCGAAATATGCCACAAGACCTTGGTTACGGATACCGAGCTTAGGCGGGCATCTGAATCCAGAGGGCTTTGTGACCGGTGCATCCACATAGGGATGGTGATAGCCTGCACAGAAACACCTAAACACTGGAAAATAATACTTGCCAAAGACCCCATAGAGGAGTTCGAGAAGCCCCTGGCTTGCGAATATCTGTCCCTACGAGAGGAAATCTTCGGCAGCGGAGCTATCGTGCTGGCGGATGGTTTATGTCCTAAGACCCGACGTTACAACCAACTCCTCCTATACTTCCACCGGGACTTGCCAAGGCCCAAAGACTGGCTCAGTCCCGTGGCGGGAAACCTATATCGCAGAGAAGCGACTGTCGAACGCTGGCATGGGGTCTATTTTGCCCAGAGCTACGATGCCGCCAACCAGGATTATGCCAGTTATACTCTTGCCGCAGAGGATCAACAGCGATTCAACCTTCGTCTTGGGGACGGAATCATCATCTTGTACAGCAAGATCATCGTGAACCCTAGAGCGGAAAAGAGAGACACCCTCCCTTGTACCGTGGAGCGGAAACTCAATTAATGGATCGAGCTCTATGGCAGCGACTCTGGTAAGGTATCCCCGCTGGATCGTGGAGTCCCACCGACCTGCGTTCGGCCACTTTGTTTGGATGCTGGCAGGCACACCCGCTCTTTGCCGTCTCCGTCATAACTCTTCCCGCCAAAAACTTTCGCCGAAAAATTCCTCTGTGGACACACGGCGATTTGGCGGAGTCTCAAGAAATGGGTGTCCCATACTGCGATTTGTTAATGGGCCAGAGCTACCCCCTATGAAGACACAATGCATCCGGTTCCGACAAGTAATGTCAGTGCTTTCGACAACAACAGTGCGATTGCCAAACAAAGAAACGAATTCTTCATACCCCATCTACCTTTCCGCGACTTATCGCAACACGGTTCATCCACAACACAGTGTTCCGCTATGCTCATCTGCGACGCAAAAGCCGTAGACAGCCCAAAACCAACAGGAAAAGACTGGTAGGTTCAGGGATACCGATGATGGAGTCCGCAGTCACAATGAAATTATCATACCTAACATCGAGCGATGTATGAGGTCTATCCGCACTATATGGAACTTGTGCAGCCGCTAACTGGATATAGACTGGAGCATCAAAGTTAGTCGAGGAAAATGTTCCCAATGACTCTAAACCATTTCCTCGGTCAAGGTAAACCGACATCATTTGCCCTTGACGTGTAATACCCAGTCTGCCACTCATCACTTCATCCCGAGTCAGCCCGATATTATAAGTTAACGAGTTAGTACATGCGTATCCCTCGATCCCACCCAACTCACCTTTTACATCAGTGGAACCCCGGACTGAGGCAAAACTGGTATCGTCCCAGATGTTTACCGATTGGCTTGTGGCTATCTTCAAAAATGCCCAGTTGTATCCCTTTGCGATATTGTTGCTATAGAAATCACCGGATGGAAAATTTATGAGTTCAAAATCAATGCTGGTTGAAAAATTTCCTACTAATCTGTACTTCGATCTAACGCCTGCAACGGGGCACCAACATGGTTCATTGTCTGCCGGTTTTGAAATCCAAAGTTGTCCTTTATCCACCAAGGTATCAACAGTCCAAGGCACCCCTGCGGCGGAGGAATCGAATACATCCCAAAAGGATGAAATGCCGTTGTCAAAATTGTCACTGATGGTAACAGCTTGCGTGTTTATTCTTGAAGCTAGGACCAACGTGGTCAACGTGACTGCCCAGATTGCTCGTTTCATTTGCATCCGCCTTTCTGCGACTTTCTCGCAACAAAAAAACCAGCGACAGAGAATCCGTTCGACTCTCTCTCGCTGGTTAACCAATTCCTTTCCGCCGTTCTCTACGGCGGCATTTCGCTCGGAACTTCTGTCCTGCCATAACGCAGGAATGTTCTATATCAATAGGTAGACTCGAATAAACCGAGTTGCGGAGAGACGAGATAGCCCCAGAAAAAAAGGGAGCACAACTCATCTTCCACCCTGTTGGACGGCTGCAACACCGTATTGGAGGAATGGAATGATAGAGAGTGCTCCCTTAGCCTTGCGGCAAAGGGAGACTCATCCATCTTGGTTCCTCCAATCAGAAATGTTGCAGTTTCCAACAGGAACGACCGATGGACTGGCCCTTTTACCAGTTCAACGAATATTCAATTGTTCAAACTACAGTCTATCACATTCGCCTTTAGCTACCAAGGCCAAAAATACCACTATCCATTGGAATCTAACCCCTCTTAACCGTTTGCGTATAAATTACTTACCTCATGTTCACCAACCAAGAGGATTAGAAAGGGAATATCGCCATTCTTAATGTCTTCAATACTGTCTACGACGTTTCTCGTCCGGTCCTTCGCAGACCTTTTCGGTGTTCGCCGGGGGAAACGGCTCATTCTGTGGTCGATACGTATCGGGAACCCCCCCCAGGACGAACCCGGTATCGCCAGGAATGGTTCCAGAACCGCCGACCGGAGCCATATCCGCTCCTTTCGAAGCCTTGTCTCCTGATAAGGCTATTTCGTGAGAGGACAACCAACTGACCATTCCATCCACCATCAGACAATCCTTGCACCCCTGCCTGGGCAGCGGCGGGGCTTTTACGGTGAACAGTTCCCGAGCTTGCCTGAGGAGCGGCGGGATGGTCCGATGGGGATCCAGCTTAACCGCCAGGAACTTGGCCCGAAAGGACACGCGGAACCCATCCGTCGCTGCCCCGGCCGTGATGTCGCTTTCACTTGCGGTCTGCGGCTCGAAGTACACCAGCCCGACCTGCGACACCGGATTGTATCCATTCTCCTCCGCAATGAGGGCATAGCCGTTGAGTTGGGTCTCGTAGAGCGGGAGGATTTCCGTCTGATTCTCGTTCAGCCGGGCGCACTTGTAGTCGGCGATCACAAACGAGCTGTCCGACCGCAGGAAGATGTCGTCGGGCGTACCCGTCAGGCGGAGGCCCGTCTCCGGATCATCCCAAAAGAACTTGGTGTGATGAGGGACCGGCACGGGCCGCAGGAGTTCCCCGAAGGGCGTGAGGAACGGCGGAGCCTTCTGGTGCTGATCGAAATGTCCCCGGACGATCTTCTTCGTGAAACTGTCGATCATCATGGCGATACCGGGGAATTTCTGGTACGGAAGGTTTCGGCACCGGAGCCGGAGCCAGAAGCACCTCGGGCAAAATGTCGCAAGCCTCAGTTCTCCGAGCGTCTTCGCGGAAATCTTTATTACAGTATCCATACCATGTATACGAATTTCTCCGTAAGGCAGGAGTGGCTCCCTGACATTCCGCTCAACTGATTTTCTCCCGGTGAAAAAGGAAGGAATCGCTCCGCCGCTTGCCTAAATTAATTCTAACAAACACAAAAGGAGGGTTTTTGCATGATTGATTTGGGTTCCATTTACCGTAATCCGACCATTCCTGAGGACTATTACTACGTCAAGATTATCCACTTGGCGACCGATGAGGTTCCCGGTTGTTCCAAGCCCCGTGTTCTCGTCCGCCTGAAGCCCTGGTGGGAACACGGCTTGAAAAAGGATATCGCTCTGTATGCCATCATCCATCCGACCGAAGCCGCTCGTTTCCATTACGGAAACTTCCTCAATACCTTTCGGCGGGAACCGAACGAGACGGTCGAGGAACTCCTGTATCGCTGGGGTTGCGTCCAGGTCCATACCGCCCGGTATGGCGAAACGGCTTATTCCGCCGTCAAATGGATTTACCAGTTGCCCAGCGTCAAGCGACACGTCGGCAGCATCGAGCAGGACGAACTGGACCGGCACGTGTACCGGCGACCATCGATGCCGGAGAACTATCCGGGTCTGTGATTCGCCTCCATCTGCTGGTGGAACCTATCTGACCAAGGGACTCCCCAACCACGTCAGGACTATTTTGGCGGCAATCACGTAATAAAGCACGGTCAGAATCGCCACAAGCCCGAGTTTGCCTTCCGGAGTTCCTGCAATGACATCAATCGTATAGACCGCTGCCAAGCTGAGCAACGCCATGCCGACCGCGACATCCCCATCCAGCGCGGCAACCACGAGGATGGGAACCAAGAATATGATGATGCCGACTGTCTTCATTCAATTCCTTTCGTAATTTCAGTTGCATGTCCTACTTCATATCAGGCTTTTTCCACGTAATGCAGGAAAACCGATAAGGCGGGGAACATCTGAGGGATAGTCCGGAATCTCCTGCCATTTCCGCGAAAACCTGTATACACCAGACGTAATTCACAAGGATGAAGGATATGTTGAACGCGGAACTGAATCGGACAAGGCGAATGGGCTGCGAGTTCGAGTTATTCTTGCCCCGGCTCGGGGCGGCATCGGGAAACGAGGTGCAAACCTCTCTGGCGCAGATCCTGACCTCCAACGGCCTGCCCGCCATCGCTCGAAGTTATTCATCATCGCCCCTTCAGCCGGGATATGATTTTGCCGTCGAATATGATTCTTCGATTCAAGGGAGTTGGAACTGGAATAACGTTCCTTTCGCTCCAATCGAATTGAAAACGAAAATCTTGAACGGAATCGATGAGTTCGATCAAAAAGTCGTCAAAGCTCTGAACATTTGCCAGGACTTGGGAGCCCGAGTGAACCATACCACCGGATTCCATCTGCATTGCGGATTTCCAGAGATCCAACAGAACCCCCGACACATCGGTTCGCTCTACAATTTGTTCTTTCGTTATGAACCATTGATTTTCTCTATATTGGCTCCAAGCCGAACCAATAACCAGTATTGCATGGCGATCTCCGAGGGCAAGAATTACCTGGGTCAATGCAAGACGCTGGAGGATTACCGGCGGTTGTTGGGCAATCGAAGCCGAAAACACGGGTTAAATCTCATCCATCTGTTTGGTCCCAATCCGCATATTGAATTCCGGTACCATCACGGCACGATTAACCCCCAGAAGGCAAGGTACTGGGTGGTCTGCTGTTTGGCCTTGGTCGAACACGCCATTCGGCGAAATATCAGAGCATTGGACCAATTGCCCAAAAGTAGAGCCAACCTGGAAAAGCTCCTCGTCGCTGCAGGGTTCAAAATCAACAATAATACGTATCGTAGGATTTGCCCGGACATCCGCAACACAGGCCGATGGTTGATTGAACGATATGGGCACTTTCAGGGACGGATTTCGCTCCGACAGGAGAAGACATTGAAGAACGATCCTTTCCCGCCACACGCGTCGGATTGACGGTGTGGTTAGAGGGAGTTTACTCCCTATGGATACCTGGGAGTGGAAGTCTTCACCCTCTTTGCTCCTCATCCCGGAAGGCGAGTCATGGATGAAAAAAACTATTTTTCATTGGGCAAAAACCCTTTCTAAGACACGCTTCTATCGACTGGAAATGCCGTTTTTGGATAAATTTATGGGGTTTGGACACTTCTAAGAGACTTCCATATCCTTATAAGCCTTTCACGAGCTTTTCACCGTTCGGGCCGAGGAATATTGTGTGGAGATGTGTGCGGTGGTGTGTGCCTCCTGCCGAGGTTGACGGCAGCTTTCCTGCGGCAAGAAGGAAAGAAGATATATATCTGAAGGAAGAATTTAATGACAAAAGTCGTATCGGATCTGGCCGACATTGTTCATCCCAGCATAGACCATCAGGTGGGTGGCCCGTTCCGGTTGCTGCGGGAATATTTAACCTTTTATTGGGACGAAAAAGCCAAAGGTAGTAGTTTCAGTTTCGGACCTCTGATCTTCTTCTCCACGGTATCGGGACTGGGCAAGCGTTTGGCCTCTATCATCGTTGCCCGGGAACTTGGGCTGCGGTACTGGGAGGTTCTTCCCCACGAGGTAGTGTCTGCTCAAAAGCGGGACGATTTGGCGGCGATACTCCAGAATGCCGACCAATATCTGCTGTATTTTAACTGCGGTCGGTATGCCTTTTCTCCTCAGGGGGAAGACCTGATTTACCAAGTGATCACCCACAACAAAGCCTATCTGTATGACCATCCCTTCGATGATTCCTTGGAGCTAGACCCGTTTCCGGAGGTGGTGGTGATCGTAGGCACCGAACGACCGGAGTTGGTCGAATGGCTTCGAAGCCGGATTCGAGTAATCCAGTTCCCGCCGTATTCCGAAGCAGAACTCCGAAAAATCTATACCGATAAACTTCAGATGGCGAGATGGACTATTGAGGAGGAGGCCCTGGCCGAAGTGGTCGGTCGTTCCGGCGGAAACGCCGGAATCGGCATCCGACACTTGGAAACGGCGTATATGCTTTCCCGAAACCTGGGAAGGCCTGCCATTAACATTGCTCATGTCCAGAAGGCTCACCAGTTGCTTCGGCAGAACGATTTTTCTCCACTGACCCCGAGGCCATAGAATAGTCCCCTTTTCCCCGTTTTTCAGTGGAGATCGTCCCCCGGTGTAGATAGTGTGTGCCCGGCATGAGTAGATATGAGTTTTCCTGCCCTAACGGTCCTATTTGATATTAGGGTAGAGGAGTAGATTGTAATGAACGAACGACCATTAAAAGAAGCAGATCGTCAGGCCGAACCGATGCTGCTGGAGCGGATTACGGGGCAGCCCCAGGTGATTTCCCTGCTGACCACCCATCTGGCCGCCTACTGGAACGACCGCCAGGCGGGAAAGAACCCATCCTTTGGTCCGGTGGGGCTCTTCGGGCCACCCGGCACGGGGAAGACCCTGGTCGCCCACGCCCTCCATGCGGAGTTGGGCAACCTAAAGTTCATCGAGGTCATTGGGGAAAGCCTGGAACACAAGGACAGCCTGTACGCCACGTTGATGTCCGTCGATGAGAACACGACGCTCTTCATCGACGAGGCCCAGGGCTTATGCCGTCAGAGCCAGCACATTTTTTTGAAAGTTTTGGCAGAGAATAAGCTCTGTATCCCCAAGGGGCGGTTCGCCCAGAAGGAGTATCAGATCCCACTTCCCAACTTCGTCACCATCTTGGCCAGCACCCATGAGTACACCCTGCAACCGGCTTTCCTATCGAGAATCCGCATCTACGGGCGGATGAATTATTATGCCCTTTCGGACCTGGTCCAGATCGTCCGGCAACGGGCGGATGCCCTGGGGATGAAATACGAAACCCCGGAGGTATTCGAGTTGATTGCCTCGCGGGCGAAGAAGGTTCCCCGGCTGGCCCTTCGCCACTTGGACCTATGCTACAAAGTCAGTCGGTCGGACGATTCGGATACGATCCATCGGTCCCATGTAGAGCGGGCGTTCGAAATCTCCCAGACCGATTCCCTGGGGCTGGACCTGCTGGAACAATCCTACTTGCATCTGCTCGCGGAGTCCCAGGGCTTGAGGCTCAACATCCTTTCGGCACGGCTGGGGCTTCCGGCCCGAACGCTTCAGGAAGTCGTGGAACCATACCTCATCCAGGAAGGATTAATCAGCAAGGAAGGGTCCGAACGGGTGATCACGGAAAAGGGACGGAACCATCTGGCGGATTCCGTTCCCTGATTTTTTGTAAACCACTGTCCACTTTGTGGAGGAATTTTGTCGTATGACCCGAAGATTGATGTCCGAAACCAACCCAAAAGTCGTCTATTCCGTCTCGGAAACCGCCCGTTCCGTGGGCTTGTCCCGTTCCCATTTCTACACCCTGGTTCGGCAGGGGTTTTTCCCCATGCCGGTCTATGACCTCAGGAGCAAGCGTCCGTACTACCCGGCGGAACTTCAACAGGTCTGCCTCCAGGTCCGTCAGACCGGGATGGGGCATAACGGGCTTCCCGCCCTCTTTTACTCGCCCCGCCAAGCGGCGGACGATCCCGCGGTGAAGACTTCGAAATCGCCCGGAAAACGAAGAGAAACGGCTTTGGATCCGGCGGTTCAAGAACTGACGGAAGCCCTCCTGAATCTGGGCATCCGAGACGTAGCGGAAGAACAGGTCGCCGAAGCCCTCGGGAGCCTCTATCCCGACCGCCCACCCCAAGGGATGGACCATGGCCTGCTCCTTCGGCAATTATTCCGTCACTTCCAACAGAGAGAACGTCATGAATAAGAAAGTAAGACAAACGATGTCTGATTCCCATCCGAATGCCGTTCGGGTGTTGTCGCCGATTGTCCACTTGGTGACCTTTTCCGATTATGTCCCCTTCATAGTTGAAGGTTTGGTGGCGGCTCATAGAACACATCTT
>CAZLZE010000013.1:0-56818 GCA_964563935.1 uncultured Phycisphaerae bacterium
CAAAACACGCACCACACCGCCCGCTGAAAATACCAACACAAAAATATGACACAAAAATCCCACCACCCGTACAATTACACGACTCCAATTCACGATCTCAGTTCCGCAAGCGAACATCCGCTTCAAATCGGCCCCCAAACTGCCGGTTCGAATGTCACGGCAACTGCTTTCATAGCCTCTTCAAAGAGCCGCGACCGTGAGGGAGCGGGTATCTTTCTTCAGTTATGAAACCCGTTCTAAATGCCGCTCGATCCCGAACTGAAGCCCGGAATGACTTTCCGCGTCTCCTCCAGCAAGAAGCTCAGAACCTGGCGGTCCGTGTCCAGCCTCAGGGCCTGACGCGCCACCGCTTGCGACTGCTCTATGGTAACGGACCGGATGACTCGCTTGATCTCCGGGACCGCGTGTGGATTCATGGAAAATGACCGCAAACCAAGACCAAGCAGCAACAGCGTGAACTCCGGCTGACCCGCCATCTCGCCGCAGAGCGAAACGCCGATCTGACCACGATGAGCATGGCGAATTACGTCTCGAATCAACCGCAAGACCGCCGGGTCCGTCGGGGTGTACATGCTGGCCACCCGCTCGTTTCCACGGTCCACAGCCAGAGTGTACTGAATCAAATCGTTCGTCCCGATACTGAAAAAATCCACTTCCTTCGCCAGTGCGGTCGCCTTGATCGCCGCCGCCGGTGTCTCAATCATGACCCCGATCGGAATGTCACGGCGAAACTCCTGACCTTCCTCCTCCAGATCCTCCATCACATCATTAAGGATCATCTTCGTCTGACGAAGTTCCGTCAGTTGCGTTATCAGCGGGAACATGATCTTGGGATTGCCCCTCACCGAAGCTCGAAGAATGGCCCGCAACTGGCGTTTGAATATGTTCAGGTGCCTCAGGCAGAATCGTATCGACCGGCACCCAAGGAACGGGTTGCGCTCCGGCTCTCGTGCCCGGGCTTGCGTGAACTTGTCCGCGCCAAGGTCCAACGTTCGGATGATCACTGGCCGATCACCCGCCGCATCCAGTACTGTCACGTACGCCTCATAGTGTTCCTCTTCCGTCGGCTCCCGCTCCCGACTTAGGTACAAAAACTCCGTACGATAAAGCCCGATTCCCTCGGCGCCGTTCTTAATACACTCCGTCGCCTCATGTGGAAACTCAATGTTCCCAAACAAGTTGATCCGCACATCGTCCCGCGTTACCGCCGGAAGAGATTTCAACTCCGCCAGGTTCGCTTCCAGGCGAATATGCTCTTCCTGCTGCTGACGGACTTCCTCCAGCGTGTGTTCGTCCGGATCGATGATGACGATCCCGCGATTACCATCCACAATAATCAGATCGCCCGGACTGGCGTCGGCCGTAATGTCATTCAACCCCACCACCGCCGGGATCCCCTGGGCTCGAGCGACAATCGCCGTATGGCTCGTCAGTCCGCCCGCGTCCGTCGCAAAACCCAAAACGTGCTTTCGGTCCAAACTGGCCGTCTGCGATGGCGTCAAATCATGGGCAATAACAACCGCATCCGCCTTAAGGTGCGCCAAACCTTCCTTTCGCCCCCCCACCAAGTGGCGCAGCAAACGTCGCTCAACGTCATACACGTCTTTGACGCGTTCACTGAAGTACTGGTCGTTGATCTCCAGGAAGTCCCGCACGTGGCGGCGCATTTCCAGCGATACGGCATAGGCGGCAGAGAACGCTTGCTCCATGATCGCCTGTTCCATCCGACGACGAACCTGCTGGTCCGTCAGAATGGCCAGGTGAAAATCAAAAATGCGGGCGGTTTCCTCACCGTGCTTCGCGGCGAATTGTTCCCGCAACTGGGTGATCTCGGTGATCGATCCCTCGATGGCCTTATGCAGGAATTCCACCTCATTCGGAGTATCCGAGGGGCTTACTCGACGCTGCGAAATTCGGAATTCCTGAGCATCCAGCACCAAGGCCGGCGCTATCGCCAGACCCGGGGAAACCGCTATGCCTTTCTTAATCTCCATATCTGTAAACTGCCACTTGCCCTTCTAATGAATTATTCCCGATTCCGGGGTACTATTCTTCGCCGAATTTGCCTTCCACCAACTTCGCCAGGGCTTCCACCGCCTGATTCGCGTCCTCCCCTTCCGCTCGAATCGTGAGGGTCGTTCCCATCCCTGCCGCCAAAAGCAACAATTCCATAATGCTCTTGGCGTTCACGCAGTGATTGTTCTTGCAGACGGTGATTCGGCTGGCGAATTTGTTCGATAGATCGACGAACTGCATGGCAGGGCGAGCATGCAGACCCATCTTGTTGATGATCTGTACCTGTTTGACTACGTTGTTATTTGCCTGTGATCCTGTCATACCGTTATCAGTTGTTGTTTCATTTGTCTCGATATCCGCACCGACAGGCAAGGCTGTTCCGTTTGTTCGATAAGTGGGAACCTGCCCATCTACCTGACTCATGTGTGCTTCCTTTCCCTACGGTGTCTGATCTGGATGCTGCTCACTCAATTAGGCGGGTATTTCCTCGGCCTCATTGATCAGATCGATAATCTGGGTGACGCTCTGCGCCTGCCGTAAAAACTTCCGGAAATTGTCGCGCTGCAAATGGCGGAAGATCGTCTCCATGGCCTGCAGATGGTCTTCCGGGGTATCCGGCGGAGAAAGAAGCAGAACCACAATGTAGACCGGGGCGCGATCCAAGGCGGCAAAATCCACACCGCTGCTGCTTCGCCCAATCGTGGCCACCAGCGACTTCGATCCCTGATGTTTCACGTGGGGTACCGCCACGCCTTTCCCGAATCCCGTGCTTCCCTGCTTCTCCCGCTTGATGATCGACTTGATGATCTCCGGGGCCTCTTTCGCGCCGATCTTTCCCGCTTCCACCAACTTGTCGACCATTTCCTTGATCACGCCATCTCGGTCTTTCGCCTGCAAATCCGCGATGATGGCCTCTTTCACAATAATGTCCGCCAGTTTCATCGATAAAACCCTCTGTTGGGCTTCATTGCCCAAACCCGTTCACCGGGTCTAAAAAACTTCCATAGCCTTTCGTCCACACCGGTCGAAAGTCTGCAATATAGCAAATTCCCTAAGATATTGCCAACCTTCTCTTTCTGCCGCAAGTATTACACGCCGATCGTCTTGGCTAAGCCCCCGTCTCCTCCTGCCCCGCACGGGCGTGATGCTTGCGGTCTCGAACCCGATCCTTGAAACGGGTCAACTGCTTTTCAACCCGATCCATGCAGATATCAAAACATGCAAACACATCGGTCCCCCTCTCCTCAGCCACGAAGTCCTCATGACCCGCCACAGAGACAACCAACTCCACTCGCGTATTTACCGGCTCCCCATCTACAATAACATCCACCGCCATCACCCGATCATAATAGTGCGGAAGCTTGTTCGCTTTCTCTTCCATATAACGGCGCATATCCTGAGGAACCTCCCTGTGCCTTCCGATAATCGTTACCTGCATGTCTTTCTCCTTATAAATGAGCCTTATATCAATCCGTGTCCGTCAAAAAGGCATCACCTGTTGCACGATCTATCGGCAATCCTCGCCAATTGTACCACAAGTTCAATTTTAGCCATTATGCCTCAATCTTACCACTGTCTGATACACTATTTTCATTCACAAAGGATGGCAGATCCACCTCCGGGCTGATCACTCCACCACTGATCAAAAATCGGACAGCCTGATCGATAGTCAGAGGCAGATTCAGGACTTCTTCCTTCAACGCAATCACCACAAACCCGGTGAATGGCGTCGGACTGGTCGGTACGAAGACCGTCACATATTCCTTGCCCTGCGGATCGGCCGTCTGAAATGCCTTGATCGCCGGTCCCGTGATGAAACCAATTTGCCATAATCCCTTGCGAGGATAAGGTATAGCAACTACTTGAGAAAACGTGAATTTCTTCTGGCCAAAGACGTAGTCTGTCACCTGTTTTACGGAAGGATATATCTGGCGAACTACTGGAACTCGCGTAAACGTCTGCTCCACCGATCCCCACAGCTTACGTCCGATAAAACTGGCCAGAAACAGACCAAGAATGGTCACAATGATCAGAGCCAGGAAAAAACCAAGCAATACCATGAGCCAGCTTCGACCCAGTTCATCCAGCCTCCGCTCCCGTATGGCTGTGCGGGTCTGGTCGAACTTCTTCTGATACGCATCTTGCCCTGCCGATTCACGCGTAATTCCCTGTAGTTTAAGGGCATCTGTCACTTCATCTGACTTTGGGGCCAAGAAGTCTTCCCAGACCCATCCAATCCCGCGGGCCATCCCAAACCCGATATACTTTCCGAAATTATCATTAATGAAGGCAACCAGGTAGACCAGAATAACCAGCGTTACCAAGGTAGGAAGTAGAGCCGCCAATCCCTTGAAAAACCACTTCTTATACCCATTCAGCACGGGGCAACCTCGTTTCGACGATCAAAACAACTCGTGCCTGGGAGTTCAATCATTCGGACACTTGGCCATCCCTGCACGGTCCTTATATGTCAGTGTATGCAGGCAGGTAAACTCCGTCAACAGAAAACGCATGGGTATCGTGACAAGTCCTCTTCCGAACCCGAACCGGGACAATAGTATTCAGTCCACTCGATTATTTTTCAGGCTATGATCTTGTGGAAGTTGCAGCTGATGGGTATAATTTTGGATTACGAATTTACCAAACTGAAGGTACGATAAGTATATTTGCTTGGATTCCGGATTTTTGAAAGTAGGAGATGTCGCCTTAATGATCAAGGTAAAGGCCAGAACCAACGAATCGGTCGAACAGATGCTCAAGCGGTTTAAGAAGCTGTGCGAAAAGGAAGGATTGGTCAAGGAAATGAAGCGCGTGATGTACTACGAGAAACCCTCGGAGCGCAAGCGTCGCAGCGCCCGCAAGGCCCAGCGGAAGGATATCCGCGAGAGTATGTTCGGTCGTCGTTGATTCGGAAAAGTCATTTGCTTCTAGATAGATAGCTGGCAGCTTTTCTGGGAGGGCCTAACGCTGGCAAAACGTGACCCGGTACGACAGTTGGCTATCGAATTAGCCCGAAGTTGTGCCGATGATCGATGTGAAGACTTGGCGGTTCTCGAGATGAAGAGTCTATCCGCGGTGACGGATTACTTCGTCATCGCGACTGGGACCTCGGACCGCCAGATACGCAGTGCATCTGACCATCTGCTTGAGTTAGCCAAGAAAAAGGGTATCAAGCCTGTTGGGGTAAG
Organism: uncultured Phycisphaerae bacterium; assembly: GCA_964563935.1. GTDB lineage: Bacteria > Planctomycetota > Phycisphaerae > JAAYCJ01 > JAAYCJ01 > JBAZZQ01. The sequence continues at coordinate 5,205 of CAZLZE010000013.1, forward strand.
CGGCTATGAATACGCTCACTGGATCCTTCTTGATTTCGCCGACATAGTCGTACATATCTTTTCCCCAAGTTACCGGCGGCTCTACGATCTGGAACTCCTCTGGGGCGACGCCCCCCGCGTTCGATGGCAACGCAGGGCAACCAAGAAGAAGACGCAGAAAAATGAAGCCGCAGACGAACGCGAATAGGTGATGAAGAGTTTTTATTTCTATCCTTCTACGCGTGAATCCGCGGCTCTAGTTTTTGGTGGATGGAAATGAAACCTATTGTGCATGAACTGGAAAGTCGATTCGTAACGGCGTTCGCCAAGGCCTTCGGTACCGAACTCGCCGATGCCGATCCCATGATCCGCCCTTCCCAGGACACTAAATTCGGCGACTACCAATCCAACGCAGCCATGGGCCTGGCGAAGAAACTCGGAAAGAAACCCCGCGACGTCGCTGATCTGATCGTCAGGAATCTCGATATCGCCGACATGTGCGCAGAACCGGAAATCGCCGGTCCGGGATTCATCAATCTCCGCCTCAAGCCCGAATGGCTTGCACAGACACTCCAGGAAAATCTCCGGGACTCTCGATTGGGCGTCGAAAAGACACCTTCCGCCGAGAAGATCGTAGTGGACTATTCCGGCCCGAACATCGCCAAGGAAATGCACGTCGGCCACCTGCGAAGCAGTATCATCGGTGACACCATCGCCCGTGTCTTCGAGTTCGTCGGGCATGACGTGATCCGACAGAATCACATTGGCGATTGGGGACTGCAAATGGGGATGGTGACCTATGCAGTCGAACAATCGAACGAACCTTTGACCCATCTGGGCCAACTCGAGCAGATGTATCGCCAGGTGAATAAGGCCACGCAAGACCCCGCGGTCCGGGCAACAATGATCCAGAAAACCAAAGAGCTTCAGCAGACTCCGAAGTCGGAACTCAAGGCCTGGCAGCAGGTCCGCGAGATGACACTCAACAGTGCCCAGAACCTGTATAGTCGTCTGGGCGTATCGCTCACCCCCGATGATGTTCGCGGAGAGAGTTTTTACAGCGACGACTATGGCCCGATGATCGAGGAACTCAAATCGAAAGGTATCGCCAGGGAGACTGAAGGCGCGATCGGTATCTTCCCGCCGGGATTCACCAATAAAGATGGCGATCCGCGGCCATTCATCATCCAAAGCCGAGATGGAACCTTTCAATACCCCACATTTGATTTGGCAGCATTGCGATTCCGCGTCACTCGGTTGGGCGCGACCCGAATTGTCTACACGCACGACTCCCGCCAGGCGGAACATTTCGCCATGCTGTTCGCCGTGGCCAAGCTGCTGGGCTTGGATCGCGTCAACAACCATGAAGTCCGATTCGATTATGTGACCTTCGGCACGGTACTTGGGGAAGACGGCAAGCCCTTAAAGACCCGATCGGGAGAAAATGTGAAGCTCGCCGAGTTGATCGACGAGGCGGAACGGCGGGCTTTTGACCAGGTGACCCGGAAGAATCCGGAACTGCCGGAGGACCAGCGGCGAATGATTGCCCATGCCGTCGGCGTGGGCGCCCTGAAGTACGCGGACCTGTCCCAGAACCGCACCAGCGACTACATCTTCAGCTACGACAAAATGCTGGCCATGGAGGGCAATACCGCCCCTTACCTGATGTACGCCTATGCCCGAATCAAGTCCATCGAGCGAAAAGGCGACATCAATCCCGACGACCTGCCCCACGAGGCCAGGATCATGCTGGGGGAACCCGCCGAGATCGCTCTGGCCAAGAAGATCCTTCAATTCTCGGATGCCGTGCTCGACGTCGCAGAAAATCTGCGACCCAATATCATCACGTCCTATCTCTACGACCTGAGTCAGGCCTTTAGTAGCTTTTACGAAAACTGTCCGGTTCTAAAAGCCCCCGACCAGACGACGAAAGTGTCGCGGCTGCTCTTGTGCGACTTGACCGCTCGAACTCTGAAGCTGGGGCTGGGGCTGCTCGGAATCCAGACGCTGGAGCAGATGTAGCGATCCTGGGCAAGTCGTCAGGTTGTAGCCCCAACGCTTCCACACCTCTCTCGGCACAGAACCTTCCGTTCCCGGACAGTCCCCTGATTCGGGAACATCGAATTCTCCTCGCCTATAATTTAAAGAGACAAAAGTCGGAGACGGATCGCTCAAGGAGGGAAGTGATGTTAAGAAACCTGAAGAATATGGCGGGACTTACCATCCAGGCCTTGGACGGCAATATTGGCTCGATCGACGAATTCTATTTCGATGATGAGAAATGGACAATTCGCTACATTATCGTGAATACGGGAGGCTGGCTCATGGGCCGAAGGGTTCTGATCTCGCCGGTGTCCGTTCGAAATATTGACTGGTCGGCGAAGACCTTGTCTGTTCACCTGACGATGGATCAAGTGGAGGCCAGTCCGGATATCGACACGGAGAAACCCGTCTCCCGGCAGCAGGAAGAGGCGCTGAGCCAGCACTATGGCTGGATTCCTTACTGGAACTTTGGGAGCTATTCGGGTCCTCCGGGCTTCGGAACCGGCATGCTCTACCCGGGCGTCCCATATCCTGAGAACGAACAGTTGGAGGGGGTGCCGGCCACGGTGTCCGACCGGCGAAATGCCACCTTACGCAGCACGAGCGACGTCATGGGCTATCACGTTGAAGCCGGACACGGACGGATCGGTCATATCGACGACTTGATTTTCGATGATGAGAGTTGGACGATCCGGTACTTCGTCATCGATACGCGCGAATGGCTGCGGGGCAAGAAAGTCCTGATCGCTCCGATCTGGGTCAACCGGATCAGATGGCCTAACCGAGCTGTCCAGGTCGATCTTGACCGCAAGACCATCGAAGGCAGTCCAGCCTATGATTCCTCCCGGCCGATCACACGGGAAGACGAAGAGAAGATCAGCGATTACTACTGTAGGGTCGGATCCCGGGAATTGACCGGCATCAGCAAGAAGCGATAATCGCATGGCACATCTCATTCGATCATTTTGAGGAATTCGTCCTCGGTCAGAATCTTGACACCAAGTTTCTTGGCTTTTTCAAGCTTGGACCCAGCATCCTCACCGACGACGAGAAAATCGGTATTGGAACTGACGCTCGATCCCGGTTTTCCGCCTAACTTCTTGATCAGGTCTTCGATCTCACTCCGGCTGAACTTCTGAAGCGTCCCGGTAACGACAATGGTCTTCCCGGCCAAGGGTTGCGGACCAACCTTCTCGGCTTGGGCCTGAAGCTCCATGTTCACACCCGCGTCCTTCAGGTGCTCTACCACCTTGCGGTTGGTCGGACTGTGGAAATAATCGTAGACGCTCTGGGCCACCACGGGACCAATGTCGGCACATTCCATGAGTCTTTCCACCGAGGCGTTCATCAGGTGGTCCATGGTCTTGAACTCGCCGGCCAGTTCTTCCGCTGTCCGCAGACCGACATGCAGAATATTCAAAGCGCCGATCACGCGAGGCAAATCTCGCGACTTGCTCTCTTCGATCCAGCGCAAAAGATTCTCAGCGGATTTTTCCCCCATGCGTTCAAGATCGACCAATTGCTCTTTCGTCAGCTTGTATAAGTCGGCGTACTCCTTGACAAGTCCCTTGTCGACGAGTTGCTCGACAACAGCGGGCCCCAGACCCTCGATGTTCATCAGGTCCCGACTGCCGTAATACTCGATACGTTCCTTAAGCTGCGCAGGACAGGCGGGATTGATGCACCGCAGAGCCACACCGCCCTCATATTGTTCGACCGGTCCACCGCAGGCGGGACACTTGGCGGGCGGAACAATCTCCTCCTTGCCCCGCGGCCGTTCATGGACTACGGAGACAACGTGGGGAATCACTTCGCGAGCCGTTTCGATGATGACCGTATCGCCATTCCGAACACCCAACTTCTGAATGATATCGTAATTGTGCAGCGTCGCTCGGCTGACGGTCGTACCGGCAACCCATACGGGGTCCAGGTCGGCCACGGGGGTGAGTGTTCCCAGCTTGCCCACCTGCCAGCGAACCTGCTTGACCGTGGTCGGGGCCTGCTCCGCCTCATATTTGTATGCGATCACCCACCGGGGGGCACGAGCGGTATAGCCCAACCGCTCGCGGTAATCGAAGCGATCCACCTTGACCACCATGCCGTCGGTAAGGTACTCCAGGTCGGCCCGGCGACTCTGCCACTCCTCGATAAGTTTGAGCAACTCCTCAGTCGTGCTGACTTTCTGGAGATAAGGATTAACGGGAATCCCCCACTTGGCACACATTTGACAAAGTTCGAAGTGCGAATTCGTCGGCAAGGATGAGATTACACCGAAGCTGTGACATATAAACGAAAGCTTGCGCTTGGCTACGATGCGAGAGTCGAGCAGCTTCAAAGTCCCGGCGGTCGCGTTTCGCGGATTGGCAAGCGCGGCTTCTCCCGCCGCTTCCCGCTGACGGTTGAACTCGACAAAATCTTTTCTCGGCCAGTAGATCTCTCCTCGCACCTCAAGGACCTCGGGCCAGTCCTTGCCCCGAAGGACAAGTGGAATGGCCCGAATTGTGCGAATGTTCTGAGTGACATCATCGCCATATTCGCCGTCGCCGCGAGTGGCGCCGAGGACCATCCGACCTTGTTCATAACGAATGGAAACCGCCACACCATCGATCTTCGGATCGATCACGTAATCGACCTTAACTACGCCCAGCCCGCGAAGAACACGGCGGTGAAATTCCTGAACCTCCTCCAGGCTGTAGGTGTTATCGATGGAGAGCATGGGGGCCTCGTGGCGAACACGCCGAAATCCCTCCATGGGTCTTTCGCCCACACGTTGAGTGGGGGAATCCGGCGTGATAAGGTCAGGCCGCTGAGCTTCCAACTCCCTAAGCCGCAGCATGAGACGATCGTAGTCGCGATCAGAGATTTCCGGTTGGCTCAGGGCATAATACTGATGATCGTGATGATGAATTTCATCGCGCAACTTCTTTATTTCGTCTGCCACAGGATCGCCTGCGGGTTTGGTCGACATAAATCGCCTCCGAAAACATTATGGGTTCCTTCACCGGCTATTTTACCAGCCGGAATGACAGAGATGAAGGTTTTTGACCGTTTTCATCCACATCGTAAGAACTGGCCATATCACTTCCCGTCCCAACCGATTGTTGACGAACAAGAAAGATGGCGTTACGTTTGTGACGTATTCACCTGATGACGCGTAATGACGGAATGAGCGAAGGACAGCCCAAAGCGGCAATTCGTGTGAAGAACCGGCACCAGATCAAGCGAAGGAACAGTACATGAAGACAAAAACTGCCATTGAAGTACTTGCTGTGATCATTGCTGTTTCTGGCTGGGGCCTTTCCACCTCCACAGCCGAGCATGTTGAGGCAACATACGACACAAACGAACTGCAAGTCAAAGCAACGCCGAACGATGTCTTGGTGGAATACCGAACGAAAGTGCCGCTGTGCGCAGAGTTCCTGGAGGCCAGGGAAGACAGACTCACCGTTCGACGATCGATTCCGGCACCGGCGGCAAACGTTCGGAACCTCTGCATCCTTCTGCGATTCGCCAAGACGAATGGGAAAGTAACCATCACTGTTGGGAAAGAGACGAAAGCGCAGGCCATAGGTCCGGAGGACTGGACGGCACGTTTCGTCTTTGATAGACCGGAAACGATGGAATATCTGAAGACTCACCACAAGGATTTTGCGGTAATGGTCCGGACGACGGGCCAGGCTCGGGTGGGTGTCTATGCGTTTGATACCAGTCCGAACGTTGAATGGTCGCCGGGCGGAGAAGATGGAAAGCATGTGCTCTACGGCGTGACATTCACAGCCTTCTTCAATACGAACGACAGACAATTGGCCAAGTGGAAACACTACGAGCCAAAACCTCAGCCGAGGACGAAACCGGAGATACGTCCCTTGCAACTGACGGCTCAGCCTTTGAAACGGAATCGTCAGGAGCCGCGAGGCAAGGTCAATCTGAATGGAATCTGGGAACTGGCTTTCGGCCCCGGCGGAAAAATCCCAACCCAATTCCCCGCTCGGGTTCGCGTACCAGGAGTCTGGGCAGATTCCGAAGGGCTGAGCGAGTCGGACAAAAAGACGCACACGTTGTGGTATCGGACGCAGTTCATGGTCCCCGCTACGTTCTCCGCCAAATCACGCCTGGCGCTGAACTTCGGCAAGGTCTCATACAAGTGCGCCGTCTTCGTCAACGGTCAGGAAGCAGGCAGCCATGAAGGAGATATCGACCCCTTCTCATGTGATGTGACAAACATAGTCCGGCGAGACGGTGCGAACGAACTTGTCGTCTTCGTGCAGGATCACTATGCGTTCATCAAGCGGCCCGAGCGGACGATGGACCGGGTGACACAGCAACTGCTGTACAATCAGCCGGACAAAAGCGAGACGATGGCCCCGTGGGCGGGAATACTGGGGGACGTGACCCTGGAATCACGGCCGAAGACACACATCGCCGATGTCTTCGTGACCACGAGTGTTCGACAGAGGCACATTGTTGTCAGAACGCAATTGAGCGATCCAGCTTTCACCGGAACTGTGGCACACTCAGTCTATAAGGATGGAAAGAAGGTACTGGACTTGCCCGAAGGGCTAAACGTGTCGGCCACCTGGGCGAACCCGCAACTATGGGATATCGACAACCCCGTAATGTACTCGCTTCGGACGTCACTCTTCGACAACAGCGGGCGGCTGGTGGACCGTTGTTTCACGCGGTTCGGATTCCGGGAGTTCTGGATCGAAGGCACCGTTTTCTATCTGAATGGGCGACCGATTCGATTGCAGGGCGATAGCCCGTCAATTGCTCACTACCGGGTCCCCTGTGAAAGCCGATCGCTCTACCGCACGATGTTTCAGTTGTATCGATATATGAATGCTAATTTCGTGCGGCTGCATCTGTCGGGGATGAATTGCCCGCCGTTCGTGGAGTCGGCGGACGAAATGGGAATGCTGGTGACCCTGGAAGCCCCCTATCTGGATTGGGCATGGTTCTGGGATGAAGCAAAGCAGGAACTGATCCCGGGACGGCTGGATACGATCAAGGAACAATATGGACAATGGGCGAAGCGATTCCGGAATCATCCTTCGGTCATCTTCTACTCGCTGCAGAATGAGTTCTGGGCCGGCGGTGATCCGGTTGAGGATCCGAAGGCCGTGAACGCGATGATGAAGAAAATGTCGGTGTGGGAAACCCTCAATACCTGCGTCGTCGAGGCCGACCCCTCGCGGTTGACGCAGATGCACGGCATGCAGGGATTCTGGTGGGCCAAACCCGAGGGTCTGCCGTGGATGAGCGTCGCCAATTGGCACGACGTGTGGCGATGGGACGATACTACTGACTGGCCGAGTAGAGTCGGCGGACGGCCGATCATCATGGGTGAGTTCGCGTTTGAGTCAAACCGATCGTCCTTCAGATCGCAATTGGCAGACCGGATAGCCAAGGGCAAGGACGTGCAGAACTTTTACTGGGATAAGATCAATTCCGGGATGAAGCATGTGAAAGGGACATACCTGGATCAGTACAGGATCAACAGAATACCCGGCGTGATGCCGTATGAGATTCTGCAATGGGCGATACCGTTGGACGACCCGCGGGAAATCGGATCCATCCAGCCCACGTATCCGGCCATGTCAGGACCGGACCAGAAACCCGCGGCTTTGAGCACCGAAGACGCCAAATACCTCAACTGGTACGATCCGACGCGGGCCCAAGCGCCGCAGAACCCCGTCACGGATCTGATAACGGACGAGTTCGTCCCACAGCCCCTGCCGCGATTCAACACCGTCCGACCCGAGATCATCGTGGAGGTGAACCTGAAAGGGAAAATACAAAAGGGTGTTCCGGTCATCCTTTACCCCATGGAAAACCAGGGCACCGAACCGACAGGAAGCATAACGGACGAGGCAGGAAAGGCGTGGATCGTCGTTCCCGAGAATGGAAAGTATCTGGCGATGATAACCGTGGGAGACCGAACCCGTTGCATACCGGTCGAACCTGAACGAGTGCGGGAATATTCGACCGTCAAGAGTGTGAGCGTGGAGATGAATTTCTGATCTGCAGAAAGGAAGACCTTGCGTCAAACGACGATGTCTACGTCCGCTCCAGCCTCACAATCAGGAGGCTCCCTCATCCGGTTTCCTCTACCGAAATGGCCGTTCAATTGGCATAATGGAGACACAACAGATGAGGTGCGATAATGCCAGATGAGCCCAATCCGATATTGTTCCGGTTTGTCCAGATAAATGACATGCACGTGTACGCCGAGGCTTTGGGGGAAAATCCGTATTACAGCAAGGTGGACAACGAGCGGGTGCGATGGCTGGTCGAAACGATCAATACCGAACAATTGTTCCCCCTGCCGGACTTTGTCCTGGGATTGGGCGACCTGATCAATGGAGAAACCTTCGAGCACCTGACCGCCGACTTTGCTGTCCTGATGGAAATGCTCAGGCCCCTCCGCTGCCCTTTATACCCGTGTTTCGGAAACCACGAACTGATGCAAAACGAAGGTGACCCGGAATTTGAACGGGTATATCGGCAAATCTTCGGAAACACCCGCGTCAATTACACTTTCGAACACAATGGAATCCTCTTCGTGGTATTCAACAACGCCGGAGCGGCCTACGTCGAGGAGAGGATCACTCGGACGAGAAACGGGTGGCTGAGGAACGTTGTGGAACAGAGGAAAAACATGCCCAAGATCCTCTGCTGCCATATTCCTTTGGTTCCATTGCGGGAAGAATCCGTGCTGAAGGAGAGTTTTGGATTCCCAAGCTACATGGACCCTGACCTGGAGACCCTTAGCCTGGTCGACAAGCACGCCGGGAGCATCATCGCCGTATTGAGCGGCCACCTCCATCTGACGGGAACGGTCTGGCGAAACGACGTCGCGCATATCGTGGTGGCGGGAACAGGTTCGTATCCATGTGACTTTGGCACGTACACGGTCTACCGGAACCGGATTGAGGTGGCGGTCCGACAGCTTCCCACCGCTCGCCCGGAGAGCAACATTCACGGGCGCCCCCGGCATCCCAAAGACTATACGGATACCAACCATCGAACACCGGAGGAATATGTGAAAGGACGCCCGGAGGAACGCGATTTCACCCTTCCGTTACCACCAGCCAAGCAACCCGGGACCACAGACTGTCGTCGATAAACCCAGACCAAGATATGCGGTTCAAAATGAAGAGCAATAATTCTCTTGTAAAACCCCCTTTGCGGCTATATCATAGGCTTCCCAAGTTGATTGTCAACAGTTAACAATAAGGACAATTCCAATGGCATCTCTCTTTAATCCCCAGAACGGCACATGGAAGATTGACTGGCCCGGACGAGTCGCCCGGCATGACCTGGTCTACCGTACCCCCCCGTCGGACCCCATGCAGGGCATGCCGATCGGCAACGGTGAAGTCGGCCTCCTCGGCTGGTGCGAAGCCACAAAACTCATCTTCGTCGTCAATAAATCCGACCTGTGGGACGACGCGAAATTCGGCCGGTTCCGAAACTGGTCCCCAGACCAAGAGGAATTCAGCACCACCCTCCGTCATGGATGCCGCATCATCCTGGATTTCCAGATGCCGGTCTTTGATGTGTTCTATCTGAAGGATTTTACCGCCCGGGTAAGCCTGGCGGACGCATCCGTGCGATTGGATGTCTCCGGAACGTTCGGTTTGGCGTCGGTATGGGGCTTTGTGGACCATGCGAGCGGTATGTTCTTCTGCCAAGGCAAGAGCAGGCTGAAGGAAAACGTCCCTCTGTCGATTTCCGTCGAACGATTCGGGTCACGGACCTTTTCGCACTGGTATTCGCTGGTGAACCGCAATCCGGAACTCGGACTCAAAGGAACAAAGGCGTTCGCGGACAAGGACGGAATATATGTCACACACAAGCTGACCAGCGGCACATTCGCAGCCGGGTGCGAGTTGACGCGGACAAATCGACTCAAGGCAGTCCGCTACGTTGAGCATTCCCACACAGCCAAGATCACACTGACGGGGTCGCAAAACAAAGAATTTTCCTTTGTCGCGGGTATTACCTCGCCGATTTCCGGCAATCCTGTCAAGGAACTGAAAAAGCAGCTTTCTTCCGGGAAGAAGATAGGTCTGAAAACAACTTTTGAGGAACACAAGAAGGCCTGGAAGGAATTCTGGATGCGGTCGCTGATGGAATTCGGCGATGACTACCTGGACAGCCTCTGGCATATCACCATATTCTACGCCGCCTGTTCGCAGCGGGGAAAATACCCCGGACGGTTCATCAACGGACTCTGGACGTGGAACAGGGACGTCCAGAACTGGAACTTCTACTTCCACTGGAACCAGCAGCAAGTATATTGGCCATTGAATGCGTCGGGACATCACGATCTGATCGACTCGTATCTGAACTACCGGTTCAACGCCCTGCCGTACGGAAAAGAAGATGCTCGACAGGTCTTCAAAACGGAGGGAGCGATCGTATCCGACGTCTGCGAACGCAGAGGCTACAATTCCGAGGGCGAGTTCCATAATCATACGCCGGTCGCGCAGGTGGCAATGGAATTCTGGCGGCAATACAAATACACGGGCAATCGGGAGTTTCTGAAAACCAGAGCCCTGCCGTACATGGTGGAGGCAGCCAAGTTCTTCGAGTCGCTCTTCGAAAAAGAGAAGGACGGAAAGTACCATGCGAAGGAAGGAACCGGCTACGAGGGGTGGATCCTGCTGCACGACTGCGTAACGGAACTGGTGTACGCACGTGTACTCTTTTCCACCGTCCTGGAAGCATTGCGGGAAGCTGGAATCGACGAGCCCCGGGCCCTGAAATGGCGGGAGATCCTGGACAACATCGCCCCCCTGCCGACCATCAAGGACCGGAAGGAGTTCCTTGTAAAGGGCAAATTCGATCGCGGGCTCTTCAAGGGCGATCCCGCCCTGTCTGATACCTTGCTGGCATCGGGATTCGGCGTCAAGGAAAAGAAGATACTGACCTCGTTGCTGCCCGGCGACATCACCGGACCATCCCAGGTGGATTTGTTTGAAATGACGCACATGCAGGAAGGCAAACCACCCATGCCGAACAAACCGAAGGAAGATCTTCGGTGCAACGACGGAATCTTCCCCTGGGCAGAAACCTCAGCCGTGTTTCCGTCGGGTTTGGTGGACGCATCGCAGAAGAATACCGATTTGTACAAGGCAACGGTGAATTCCGTCAAATCGTTCGCGTGTCCGGGTATGGGATGGTCGCCGCTGGGAATCGCCCTGGCGCGGCTCGGATTGGCGAAAGAGACAAAGCGCGTACTCGACCTGTGGCCGACGTTCTGGCAGTTCTACTGCAACGGTTGGGGCCACTACGGACCAATGGCGATCATGAAAGGCGAGTCGTCAACGCCCTTCCGAACGTCGCACATGGGCGTGAGGGATGCGTCATTGCCGCCGGAAAAACAGGACAAGAGCAAATTCAGCTTCGGCATGTGGCCCTTCCGGCACATGGGAATGGAAGCCATGTCGGTCCTCGCGACGATCATGAACGAAACCCTTCTGCAAAGCCACAACGGAACGATTCACGTCGGGCCAGCCGTCACGAAGGAACAAAACGCCCGATTCACACTCCACGCCCAGGATGGTTTCATTGTCTCCGCCGAAATTGAAGGCGGTCGACCGGCGTGGATTTGTGTAGCCAGCAAACTCGGTCGGACCTGCCGAATCGAGAACCCGTGGAGCAATGCCGTCGTCTATGAAAATGGCAAGAAGGTCCACACCCTGAAGGGAAAGACCCTCCAGTTCAGCACAGCCGCGGGAAACAAGTATATGATTGTGCCGGATGAGAAGGCAATGAAACATTGGAAGACTGTTTCCGCCAAACACCCGAGAAATGAGGATGCCAAAATCCACCCCTCGCGATACGCAATACTCGGATTGCCTCGAATGTATTGAGGATGCAAGGAAATCAGCCCGAACTAGCCATCATTACCATCTGTATCAAGGAGTAGTTCATGACCGAACAGAACCTGGAAACCGGGTTGCGCGGCGTGGGAATACGGGGAGAGCTTTCGGAAATCACAACAACCCCAGCCGGCGGACCGACCCTCACACCCAATGCGAATGAGATGGATTTTCACGCCATCGCCCGCTGGTCCATGAACTATCTGGAGAACAACCCCAACCCCGAGTGGGACTATCACGCCCAGTTCCGCGTCTATCCCGTGGGTCTGCCGCCCATCCCGCCCGGACCGGACCCAATCGCCGTCGGCGATACCGATTGCCGCATGGATTGGGAATTCTGGAACATGCGCGAGATCTTGGGCATCAACGAACCGACACAAACGGAAAAGGGACTCCGGCAGCATATTCTCAAGTACGTCAAGAACGACAACCTGGCCTGGTGCGAAAACGGCGCAGCCGAGGAAGGCAAGGTCTACGAGGGTCAGGACATCACGCGGGGATTGGGAAGGAGCCCCTGGACGACGGGCAAAATCCTCGTCAGCCTGTGCGAGGACTACAAGCGAAACGGAAACGAAAAATCCCTCGTACAGGCCAGGAAAATGGCCCACGCCCTGACAAAACTGGCCACGTGGGATACCGGCCGGGCCTATCACGCGGACGGGTTTGGCCCATGGATAAACGGAAAGGTTCTCAAGACCGGCTGGGAACGCCAATTCCCCGTCGATGGAACTCATCTGATCCTTTATTACCTGACCACGGGCGATGAGGAAATTCTCCGCTATTGCATGGCACTCGCGGACGGGTTCATTGCCGAGCTTCAGCCGAACCGCGACATCGCCCGCATTCAGCCGGACGGCAGCCACTTCGGTCACGCTCACATTACCATGCATGCCGTCTGGGGCGTGGCCCAACTCGGCGAGGTCCTGGGGCATCCGAAGTACATTGAGTTCGCAAAAAAGGTGTACGAATTTCAGCGAGCACACGGATACGACACGGGATGGTTCTCAGCTGCGTATTGGGACAATGTGCCGGAGAAATTCTGTGAAACCTGCGCCACCAGCGATATGATCTCGACGGCCGCCTGCCTGGCGCGAGCGGGCTACTCGGAGTATTGGGACCAGATCGAACGCTACGTGCGGAATTACGTCCGCCACGCCCAATTCTTCATCACCCCGGCCTACGAAGCCTACTACCACAGCCTGCACCCAGGAAAAGAAAAGGAAGTGAAGGCGGGAATACAGGCCTTGCGGCGAATGGAAGGCGGATTCTGCGGATCGCCCGGACAAAACGACCTCGTCGGATGGATGATGAATAAGGAACATCTCAACGTTTCCGGATGCTGCTCGCCCGAAGGCATGCGGGCCATCCACACCGCCTGGAAAAACACGGTGATCGAGAAGCCGGATCGGATTCTAGTCACTATGTCGCTGCCGGTCGATGCATCCGCGGCAACCGTGGAGACTGGCCTGCCGGAGCAGGGAATTGTCCGCGTCACGGTACATCGGGCGAAGGATCTCTACGTTCGCCCGCCCACCTGGACGATCCGCAAGCAGGTACGAGCCTTTGTCGGCGGTAAGGAAATCACTCCCCAGTGGCGAGGCGACTACCTCTACTTTGCCAAGCCGAATCCGGGAGATCAGATAACGGTCTCCTACCCGCTCGTTTGCTTCACGCAGAAACAGGGATTGGATGTCCTGCTGTCGGAAAAGGCCAATACAGGCAAGGGCATGGTGATCATCAATTCCCACGGCGAACAACAGAAAGATGAATACGGCAAATCGGTCGTGACATACACGTGGAAAGGAAATACGGTCGTCGGAGCAACCCCAACGGGACCATACATTCCGATCTATCAGGGCCCCAAGCCACCAATGCCGAGCAGAGGCTAGAAAAACCACATGAACAAAACACAAAAAGCATTCAACCATTGCTGCTGGATTGGTCCCTCGTGGCAGGTGGACTGCGGAGGCGAGGAAAACCGCTACTACGCGTTTCGAAAACATGTCCAATTGCCCGACAAAGCCAAGCGAGCCAGGGTCCGCATCACCGCCGACGCAAGATACGTGCTGTGGGTGAACGGCAAGTTCGTCGGACGCGGACCCGCACGGTGCTTTCCCGAGCATCAGTCATACGACGAGTATGATCTCGCGCCATTCCTGAAGAAGGGCGCAAACTGGGTGGCCGTCCTCGTGCATCAGTTCGGAAAATCCAACGGACAATATGTCTTCAGGTTCCGAACAGGACTCTTGATGGACGGTGAAATCCGGTTCACGAACTCGAGTAAGATGCAATTGCGGACCGACCTGAGTTGGCAAGTACGAGAGGCCGACTGGTATGAACGAACTCACGCCAGGATCAGTCAGCACCTGGGATTTCAGGAACGATATAATGGAGGTTCAGAGCCTGCGGACTGGCGCAATCCCGCGGACGTGAAGAAGGCTTTGAGCGATAAACAGTGGCGGCTGCCCTTCTACGTCGGACCGGTTGGATGTCCCCCCTGGCGGGGATTCGAGCCGCGAGGACTTGCGCCCATGACCGAGTACGTGGTCACGCCTGTCGCTATTGTCTGGGGTGCCACGGGACGAAATGCCCCGAACGTCCTGCAGGCGGACAACCTCCTGCACATCTGGAAGTCAGAGAAACGAATCCCGCTGATGACGATCCCGCAACCCGATTCCAAAGGATGGGTGCTCGTAAAACCGTCAGGGCGAGATTATACGGCCCTGTCCTTCGACTTCGGCTGGAATCATGCCGCCTACGCACGGATCGAAGTCCGTGAGGCCAATGGCGGAGAGATCATCGACAGCTTCTACTCGCCCGCTCTTCAACCATCCGGTACCGACCCTGAACCCGCGGGCGGATTTGGAACCTCCTATGAGGGTATGGCGGATCGCTTCATCGTCGGCCCAGGTCAATCGACGTTCGAATCCTTCGGCATCCGAGGATATCGTCAGCACATTCTGGTGATCCGATCGAAGCAGCCGATCAAGATCCGCGTCACCGCCCGCCGAACGCATCACGCCGTGGAGAATCGCGGGCAATTCACCTGCAGCGACGAGCGATTCAACCGGATCTGGACAGTCTCCGATCTGACCCTGAAGGCGGGAATGCTCGATGCCTTCGTCGACAACAACTCCCGCGAACAGGCCCAGTGGCTCCACGACGGTTGCGTGATCGGTCTGGCGGCTTGGGCAACCTACGGCGACACAACGCTCTGGCGAAGGGGCCTGCGACAGTGGGGCCAGTCCCAAGCTTACGACCCCGATGGGTGTCTCAATTCCATGGCCCCGATGGAGCCTTCATTCTCCGAAATCAGCGACTACAGCTTCGCGTGGGTCTGGTCCCTGGCAGATTACTATCAGATCACCGGTGATAAGTCTCTTCTTGACGAATGTGCCGAGACAGTAGATCGACTCGTCCGCGATTTCGTTGTTCCCAACCTGACACGGGAACACCTCTTTATCAGCCCAGAGGGACACTGGATGTTCCTGGACTGGTCGGAAATCGATATGTCGCCGTACAACCTGATGGTCAATCTCATGCTCCTTCGCGCCTTTCGCTGCGGAGCCGAAATCGGACGGATCTGCCGGAAACCGAAACTCGCCTCCGAATGCACCGGCCGGGCGAATCAACTACAGGCCGCAATCCTGAAACGCTTCTGGTCCCCCAGGGACAAAGCCTGGCACGAAAACTCGACCCCATCGGCCGACGTGATGAAAATCTTCAATCCGCGCCTCGAAAAACAGGACACCTGTCCGTGGAATCGCGGCTGGCCCTGGACCAAGCCGGCTTGGCCCTACACCCGCCAGAGCAATGCCTTGGCCGTTCTTCTGGGATTGGGAACCCCGCAACAGCAGGCGAATGCCGCCGCCTGCGTGGCCCGGTCCGTCACGCCGGACCAACTGGCGATAAGCACAATGTCGCCGATGTGGCTGGACAAAGTTCTCGGCGCCTTGTTCCAGACCGGATATGACACAGAAGCGATCCAGGCCTTGCGTGACTCTTACGGCTGCTGGGTGGACCAGGGAGCGGTTGGCTGGGGCGAACTCTGGGACGCCGACACCACCACGCACACGCAAACCTACGGCGTGGCCGTCAACTGGCTGCTCACGTCGTACATCCTCGGTGTCCGTCCGACCAGGCCCGGTTTCACCGAGGCCATTTTTGACCCGCGCCCGGGCGATCTGACCTGGGCGAAGGGAATTGTCCCGACACCGCAAGGAGACATTCGCGTTTCTTGGTCACGAGACAGTGCCGGGCGGATCCAAGCAGATATTCGCGCCCCGCGAGGTATCAAAATCATCCGAAAACAGCATGGGAGAAACCAATGGACGTGAAGACCTGGATTCAGACGCACTTTCTTGCCGGCAACGCCGTGCAGTACCCGTTTTCCTTCATCTATAACGGTACCGCATCAAGCACTTTCCTCAGAGACTGGGAATGCAGAACAGCGACTCAGTCGATCGATGAAGCGAGAGTCCGGCACGTGCTCATCTGCCGCGATCCACAAACGCAACTGGAAGTAGAATGTCAGATAACCGCGTTCTCCGATTTCCCCGCCGTCGAATGGGTACTCCATCTGAAAAACAACGCAGCGACAGATACGCCGATCATCGGGCAGATCCAGGCTCTGGACACGGTTTTCACGCGCGAGCGTGATGAAGAATTCGACGTCCGCTGCTTTCGGGGCATTCTCGGCTCGCGAGCAGATTTTTCGCCACTGCACTATGGCCTGGGTCCTTGCTGCGTCAAAAAGATATCCTCCGTGGGCGGCCGATCCTCCAGCAGTGCGGATGCAACCCATGACGACGGCGTGTCTCCATTCTTCGATATCACCTTCGATCAGGGCGGCTTGACAGTGGCCGTCGGATGGACCGGACAGTGGGCGGCACGTTTCCATCGCGATGCCGGACAGAATCTACAGGTGGTCGCGGGAATGGAAAAGACGCATCTGCGACTGCACCCCGGCGAGGAGATCAGAACGCCCAGCATCCTGATGGTAGCGTGGAACGGCAACCTCGTCGACGCACACAACCAGTTCCGCCGATTCATGCTTAAGCATCATACGCCCCAGCAGAACGGGCAACCCGTGCAGTGTCCCATCTCCGCCAATACCTGGTTCCGGCATCAGTGGGGAAACGGCGTCACCGAAGAGAATCAGATCCAGGCCATTCGCGAAATCGCGGAGAACAAAATCGACATCGAGTGTTTCTGGATCGATGCCGGCTGGTATGAAGGCGTGGGCAATTGGGCCTTCGACGTGGGAAACTGGTTTCCCAAAAAGAAAGCCTTCCCTCGCGGATTAAAGCCCGTGGTGGATGAAGCCAAAAAGCACGGCATGGGATTCGTCCTCTGGTTCGAGCCGGAAGGCGTCCAGTCGCACACCATGGGAATTACGCAATACGTCGTCTCCACGGGAACCGGGGTCGATTCCCACGACCCTTACATCTTCCGGAGCAACCTGGCGGGTAATATAGTGCTGGCCTGGAACGACCCCCAAGCCAAGAAATACGACTACGCCGAGTGGCGCAAACGGGTGGCGGAGTTTAAGATGCTTCGCCCGCTTTTCTACGGCGACTTTTACCCCCTGACCTCTCACAGCACGGAATCGGACGCCTGGTGCGTCTATCAATTGCACCGGGAGGATCTGAATTCCGGAGCCGTGCTGGCCTTTCGACGCCAAGAAAGCCCATTCCCCCTTGGGATGTTCCGACTGCACGGGTTGAAGGACGAGGCGAGGTACCAGTTCACCGATATCGACACAGGCAAGGCAATAGAGTGTACGGGAACCGACGTGATGGTAAAGGGGCTTCGGATCGAAATGCCACAGGCTCCTCACGCTATGATTATTACGTACCGCAAGGCATAGGAAAGGACTCACAATGAACATTGAAAAGGCCTTTATTAGTTTTCGCATTGGCATCACTCAGTGGATTCCAGATCATCTCTTCACTGACCTTCTGAAGCTGTTCGAGAAATACAAAGGCGTAACGGATGAGGTCACGTTCTTCACCTCGGAGACGCACCCTCCCCTGCCGCTGTCCACGATCAAAGAACGATGCCGAATCTTGGCAGACCGCATGCCGCAAGTAAGAGCACTGGGCTACCGGACCGGGATCAACATTCTGAGCACAATCGGTCATCACAACGAAAACCTGCCCAATTCGCTGGCCGGCGACTACACCCGGATGACCGACATCGAGGGAAATATCTGCCTCGGATCGTTCTGCCCGAACGACGAACGGCTGCGGGAATACATCCGTCAGACATACGTGGAACTGACCAACGCCAACCCGGACTACATCTGGATCGACGACGACGTCCGCCTGTTCGGACACATGCCGATTCGCGAAACCTGCTTCTGCGATAACTGCCTGGCGATTTTCAGCAAGGAAACGGGCGAAAGACATACACGCAAGTCCCTCAAAGATGCTTTCGATTCCTCAGACGTGAATCAGAAGCTGCAGATTCGAAAACGTTGGCTTCAGCATAACCGAAACACGATCACAAAGCTCTTTGAGTTGATCGAAAAGACCGTCCACGACCTCAAGCCCAGCGTGGCTTTGGGATTCATGACCGGTGACCGATTCTTCGAGGGCTACGACTTCGACGGCTGGGCGAACGTTCTGTCGGGACCGAACAAGACGGAAGTGATGTGGCGTCCCGGCGGTGGCTTCTATGCCGATCGCACCCCCATTGAACTGGTCCTCAAGTCGCACGACGTCGGCCGTCAAGTGGCCCTCCTGCCGGAGTCCGTACGATCCATCCAATCGGAAATCGAGAATTTTCCCTATCAGCGATTGAAAAAGGCGGCGAACGTGGTCGCGTTGGAGGCCGCCTCCCATCAGGCGGCCGGGTGTACCGGCGCAGCCTTCAATGTGCTCTCCATGCACGACGAGCCGCTGGATGAATTCGAGCCGCTCGTCGCCAGACTACATCAGGCTCGGCCTTTCTTCGATCTGCTGGCGAGGAACGTCGGAAGAACGCCGCCCAAGGGCGTATACACCGGATGGAACAAAGACTCCTTCGCCGTCATGAACCTTACCAAAGGCGACTGGTTGCAGGGCGACATGTGGCCGCTCATGGGTCACTTCGCGAACGAGGTCTTCGAAATCGGAATACCCGCCGCCTATGCGCCGGATCAGGCCTGCGTCACCGTGCTGACGTCGGATTTGACCGCCGCAATGTCCGACGCCCAAATTAAACGCATCCTCTCGACCGGCGTCTACCTCGACGGACCCGCGCTCACGCGCCTCAACGAAATGGGATACGCCAGGCTCACCGGCTTCACCGTAGACAAATACCTTCACAACGACTGCATCGAGCAATTGACGCAGCACCCGCTCAATGGCCCCTTTGTCGGACGAAAACGCGACGCCCGGCAGTCGTTCCACAAAGGCCCAGCCGCGGTCCTCACTCCAACGGATCAAAAGGCCCAGACGCTGTCCCGACTCATCGACTACACCGAGACCCAGATTACCCCTTGTGCCTCGGGCATCTTCGAAAACGAATTGGGCGGGCGCGTCCACGTCGCGGGGTATTATCCGTGGGTGTTCCTGCAGAACCTGTCGAAATCCTGGCAGATCAAGTCCATACTTCGATGGCTCTCGAAAGACACGCTGCCGGGATACATCGCTTCATTCCACAAGATCAGTATGTGGATCCGCGAGCCGAAACAAGGGCGGTTCGTCGTCGCCATGATCAACACCTCGCTGGACGCAGCCGATCACGTCGAACTGCGGCTCCGGACCTCCGGCAATGAACTCACCGTGTACGACATGGCCTGCGGACAAACGAAAATCGCCTCGTCCGGCAGCGACGGACCCTACCGCAAGTTCATTATGCCGTCGATCGACCCCTGGACGATGCGTCTGATCGTCGGATAGTCCTGCAAATCTCGGTAAAAGATTTCCTTGCAGCCCGCATGCGAAAACGGGATGATTTTACGTCCATGGGCAGCAGAAAGGATAATCTATGCGAACATACCTGAACGGCCACTGGGATATTCTTCCGTTGTTCGAAGGCCAGGATAAGCAATCAGACCCGTCCGGTCTCCCCGACGCGACTTTCATCAAGGGCGTTTACAGGGTCCCCAGCATTTTCTGCAACATGTACAACCAGGACGACAAGGGGTTCTTCAACGCCTTCAACTATCCCGCCGAGTGGAGCAAGACGCGGGACGCCTGGATCAAACGAACTTTCCGCCTGGAACCCCAGGCCCGAGGCAAGAAAGTCTTTCTGCATTTCGGAGCCATCATGGGCCATTCGAAGATCTGGGTCAACGGCCGTTTGGCGGGTGAGAACATGGACCCCACCATGCCGATCGATCTGGACATCAGCGACCACGTGAGGATGGACGAGCCAAATGAGATTCTCGTGCGCGCAGCCGATATCGCCCGGACGGCCGACGGACGACCGCTATACCCGGACGCCGGGTTCATGACGAAACACGGGGCGGGAATCTGGCAGGATGTATATCTCGAAGTGAAAGAGCCTGTCTACGTCAGCGATTACACATACATAACCTCATTCCGAAAAAAGCGAGTCGACTTCCAGGTCCAAGTCGCCAATGCGACCAGCCAGCCCAGGAACTGCGAGGTCCGGCTGACCCTCAAGGGCACGGCAATCGACCTGAAGAAACAGATTACAGTCACCGACAATACCACCGCCACCGTCACAATGGAGTTCGGCACCGACGGGATCAATTTCTGGAGCGCAGAACACCCGAACCTGTACGATATGAACATCGACATAACGGACACAACGGGCGGCCTCCTCGACCGGAAAGAAGAACGCATCGGCTTTAAGGAAGTCTGGATCGACGGCCCGGATTTCTACGTCAACGGAAAGATCACGCATTTCTACGGCGATTGGGGCCATCGCGTACACCCCTACCAGCAGAGGCCCGAATACCTTCGATGCTGGTACCGCATGCTCAAGGATCTGGGTATGAACTATATCCGCATGCACACCGGCCCGCACGACCCGATCGTCTACCAGATCGCAAATGAAATGGGCATCTACGTCTGCGGCGAAACCGGCCTGCACGGCTCGTTCGGAAATCTCGCCACTGGCGAACCGGAATTCTGGACCAACACGTTCGAACACGTCCGACGGTTCGTCAAACGCGACCGCAACCAGGTTTGCCTCGTCATGTGGAGCGCCGGAAACGAAATGCGATGGAACGCCCCCATCCATCTGACGCTGACGGAGCATCCAAAGACCAAAGACGTCATCAAATCCCTCGATCCCACGCACCCCGTCTACTTCGAAGGCGACAGTTCCCTCTGGGACGAATCCGCGCAAGAGATGATCAGCCGCCATTACGGCCTGGAGATCGCGGGCGAAGGCTGGTGGGATAAGTCCAGACCCCTGCACGTGGGCGAGATGGGCAAGTGGCATTACGGCCAGCCGCCGGAAAACGTCATGCTCGGCGGAAACCGCGTCTATGAACGACTATGGGACACGCATCACGCGATAGGTATGGAAGCAGCCCTCATTATCGAACGGGCCCGAATCAACGGCGTGGCGTCACTCTTCCCCTGGAACCTCACGTGCCTGGACAACCCGACACTGCCGGACCAGACCGTCCAGCTCACATGGGACACGCTCGAAGGCCCATACCCCAAGCCGGCCTGTGTGCCCGCCTTGAGTAGCGAATTTCACTGGTGGGAAAATGCAGAGCCCGCCTACCGAAAGGGAAGCTCGTTTGACCTTCTCAAGGAAGCATTTCAACCGGAGACGGTCTTCCTCTGGGAGCGACAGTCGGAATATTTTACAGGCAGCGAGATCCATCGAACGATAACGGTCATCAACGATACCGAAGACGACCACCAATACGATCTGTTCCTCCGCGTCGGCACAAGGGACGAGTCGCGTAAGGTCCACGTCGGACCCGGTGGACGGCATAATCTGGAGTACACCTTCCAGGCCGGTGATCAAGAGAGCGTTGTCACTTTTGCGGTGATCCTGAAACGCGACGGCAACGTGGTGGCTGAAAAAACGCAGCATATCGCGATCCGAAAGAAAGATCTGCCTCCCATCAACACAGCAATAAAGGTTTTCGGTGATGGAAGTCTTGACACCTACTTCACACAGGCCGGGATCAGCGCGTTCCGCATTGACGGGCTGGATAAGCTGTCGTCCGGCGACTTGCTCGTCATCGAAAAGGACGTCATCGTGGAAGACGCCGCCTTCGCCGACGCACTTACCAACTTCATCGACCAAGGCGGACGCGTCCTGCTCATGGAGCAGGTGATCTCCATCTTCAAGGACCTCGAACTCAAGAGACTGAACGTCATCCAGGCCCATGCGGCCGTCGATCGTCTTGACGGCATAAATTTGTCCTGGTGGGGCGAACAAGCGATTCTCGGAAGCGGCGGAAAACATTTCGTGGCGACCGTTGGGTATGACAAGCCGACCTACGGTGATTTTCGCTCCTGGGCAGACGTCGGAACGGGCGATTTCGGCTGGGGCGGCTTGAAGCAGTCGGCCCTCCTGGAAATGCGATGGGGAAAGGGCGTCATCATCGCTAATACGCTGGAACTCACCGCCATGTGCAGCCGCGTTCCGTCGGCCGCCCAAGTCCTCAACCGTGCAATCGAGTATCTCGCGAATTTCCGGCCGCAACCCCACGTCACAACCCAAATCAGTCCTTCCCTTTCCGCCAATGCGCTGCTGACGGATCGCATCGCTCAACCGATATCTTCACACGATGCTCAACTATTCATCCTTGACGGCTCACAGCCCGAATCGCTCGACGTTTCCAGCCTGCCGCCGGGATCGACCGTCCTGGTTGCCGGAGTCACGCCCGAAACAAAGGCCCACTATGAAAAGCTGACCGCTGTGCAATTCGATCTCCTGGCTATCCCCAACGAATGCCACGGCGTTCTGAACGCTCGAACCGACCTGACCCAGGGAATGTCCAACGAGGAATTCTTTTGGATGAACCGGCTCACCTATACGCCGCCGGACTGCAAGAACCTCCAGATCAGCAACGGATTCGCCCTGCTCAGCCAGACGATTCAGCCGGCCGTCTCCATTTCGCCCGACCGCACGCTCATCGAATATATGGAGAACTACCACTCCGAACTCTTCCGGGCCAAGGTGTTCTCGCTGTTCGGAAAAGAAAACCGCCGGGGAATCCTCCTCGGTCAGACGCTCGTCAACGGGCGAAGAATAATCTTCTGCCAGATCCGACTGCCGTTCGCTGAAGAATCGCGATCAAGCCGCTTCTGGTCCATGCTGCTGTCGAACCTCCGAGCCGCCAAGCCTCAAGTCCTTCTGGGCCTCGGCCAGGGGCAAAGCCAGCGACCGCCCTATCCGCAGGTCCTGCACGTCCTGAAGGATTATTCCAACGAGCACTACGACAAACTCATCCACTTCAAACGCAACCAGGAGCGGATGGATACCTCACCGGAACTCTCGGTCGGCACATGGGAAGATATCAAAGCGGACGACGGGCAATTCTCGCTGCCCGACGCCGGACGGTTGATCGTACTGTCCTACGTCGGCTCGCCCCGATCCCGAAAGTTCATCGAGACCATCGGCGGCCTGCCCAATCCGAGTCACACCACGTCCATCGAACTCCAGGCAGGCGGCGAGGTGGAAGTGTTTGTCGAAACGAAAAAAATCTTTTCCGGAAATCTCAAAAGCGATCAGGCTCGCGTAATTCCCGAAGTCCAACTCGACGAAGGGCGCAATCGCGTCCTCGTCGTTATCAAAGGATCCGCGGCGGGAACCTTTTCCATGCGATGGAAAACCGCTGCCAAAAAGGATGAACACGAACTGAGTTTCGTTTAGACGCTCTCTCAAAAGGAGTACGACATGCGACAACCGGGAACAAAACTTGACGTCACCGTTTTTGCCGATCCGGACTACTATGCCAGCTTCCCCCAGCTCTACCGCATGGCCAATGACGATGTCGTCATCGTCTGGCAGACACAGGAACTCGCCGCCCTTAGGGCCATTCCCGAACATCCGCACTGGCAGAAGGTCGCCAGGCCCGGCTGGGCGATCTCGCGCGACAAGGGCCTGACGTGGCAGGTACTTTCTGATGCTCCAAAAGTCGATCGCATCGTCGACGCGACCAATCCCGCCGCCCCGCTCGCCGACGGCGGCGCGGTCAATATCAGTTTCCATCAGGATTGCCCCAAACACGCACTCATATCTCGCGGCTTTGTCCCCGGCTATCGGCCGTATCTGGATAAGAACATCCCCGGCATTGAGGCCTTCCCCATCAGCGATTTTGGCCCCTTTGACAATTTCCATCCCTTCGGCATGATCCGCATGCCCGACGGCAGCTTGCTGGCCTCCGGCTACGCCGCCATGCCCACAGACCTCGCTGATAAACCCCATACCGTCATGACCACGTTCTTTTTAAAGAGCACGGACGAAGGCCGAACGTGGAAATATCTTTCCTACGTCCCAAACCCCAATGCCTTCAGCTTCGACGAGGCAGATCTGGTCGCCGGACCGGAAAAGAACCACCTCCAGGTCTATCTCCGCGTCGATTGGGTCTACGTCCCCGAAGCCGAACGACCGGCCGACGTCCATTTCGACGACAAGATCTACGGCTACAATCTCTATCGCAGCGAATCGGTCGACACGGGAAAAACCTGGTCCGAACCTGAAAAACTTCCGCTCTGGGGCCATCCTCCCTGCGTCAGACGACTGGCCAGCGACAACCTTCTCCTCGTCTATGGCTATCGGCAACCGCCCTACGGCATCCGCGCCTGCCTCAGCCGCGACAACGGAAAAACCTGGGACCCGAAGAACGAAAAGATCGTCCACACCTTCGACCCCGGCGGCTACGACCTCGGCTACCCCGTCGCCACACAATTATCCGACGGCACGATCGTCTGCACCTACTACGGCTACGCCTCACCCGACGCCCCGGATTCCAAAACCCCCCACGGCATCTTTGCCAGCATCTTCGACGAGAAGTGGCTGAGTGGCTGAAGGCCACTTTTTCATCAAAATGGAACAACGGGATGGTATGTAAATCCACCATCCACGGTTGGCCATTCCCTCTTCCCATGTGACGCACGCACTCTTGCGTGCGATTCTCACTTCTCTCGCAGGGACGCTGCTTGCTGCGCTCGCTTGTCTCCCCGTCCTATTCCTGCCTTGGGGCCTTTGTGCCCAAAGTCTCTTCTTGGCGTCCTTGGCGGCTTGGCGGTTCAACCTCTTCTCGTCTCTTACTCAAGCCTCTTCATGTTCGTGTTGATTGGCGACATTCGTGTCTAACCTGCTTTCCCACCGCTACGACAGCCGAAGGCGTCTCTCTCGCGCTGCGCGGCAAGAAAATGACAGCCCCGTATCCATGGACCTGCTTGCCATCCCTTTGTTCGATGTTGATGCAAAAGCCCTCTTTTTCCTCATTGAAGCATTAAGCATTGATTAGGCATTCGTCATTCGGAATTCGTCATTTCGCCGCAAAGAACGATGGTCCATGCCCACCCTGCCCAAACCAAGATACAATGCCGAAAGTCTCGATTTGTCTTGTCCGGCGTGACGGTGTCCAGATATAATATGCGTCCGACGGGCTCAGGGCGGAAAGGGGTTTTTACATCACTACGAAGATCAGGCGGTAAGACGATATATTGATTGCACTCTGTATAACGGGCTGCGATCGGCCGAGTGAATCGGCCGGCGAGTTCGAAGAGTCTTGGATTTTCGATTGGGAAAAGAAGAACACCTACAGAGAACACAAAGGCCACGCAAACAAGACAAATTGGCATTGAAAGAGGAGAAGATCATGAAAATGCAACAATCGGCAAAACTCTTTGGTCCAAGATATAAAAACCAAAATCTGGAATCGTTCACGTTGATCGAACTTCTCGTCGTCGTCGCCATTATCGCGGTGCTGATTTCCATCCTGCTTCCCGCCATCGCCAAGGCCCGGGCCGCGGGCGTTTCCACACGCTGCAAGGCCCACGTGCGGCAGCTTGGAATGGGGATGATTCTCTACAACAACGAATACGGCTGCTTCCCCGCCCATCAATGGCGGTTGCCGGACGATTCCCGCATCCGCTGGTTCAACGCCATGGCGAACATGCTGGGCGGATATCAGGTTCAAGGGTGTCCCGCGGTACCCGATTGGGACGTCGGCAGGAACAATTCCTACGGCTATAACTACAAGTATCTCGGCTCCGTGCGAGACAACACGACCGGACCACGAGCGCCGTATGAAAACTGGCCCGTCCGGCAGGTGGATTCCTACGACAAGACCATCGCCTTCGCTTGCAGCGACGGGACCGGCTGGAAAAAGCCGCACGTCAACGGCGTCAACGACGTCGATATGCTCGGCAACCACGGCTACGTGCTCGACCCCACGTTCATTCCCCAGTACAGCCTCCAGAGCTTCAGCGGAGGAACTCTCGAGCCGTTTGCCTACGTGGATTACCGAACATATATCTCGGATCGGCACGACGGAACTTCCAACGCCTGCTTCGCCGACGGCCATGCCGATCGAATCAAGCCCGAGGAGGTCTACGTCGACAACCGCTTCTGGAACGGACTGGGCTATGAGGATCCCGTGGCGGACCCGCATGTAACGTTCAAGTACAAGGCGGGCGAGCCGCGGTATGGGATCTGAGAAGCTGTCAACTCTCAGCTATCAGCTTTCAGCGAGGAAGAAGTGGCCAGCAGAAAGACAATCCGCGGTCTCTTTCGTCATTGAAGCATTATGCATTGATTAGACATTCGTCATTCGGAATTCGTCATTTTTCCCTCCGGCCTCTCCCCACTGCCTTGTATGTCCCATACATTGACACATATAATTGGATCGAAAGAAACGTTGAACGTTGCCGGAGGTCCTTGATGCCCGAATTGCCGGAAGTGGAAGCGGCTCGATGCCTGGCCGAGCGAACACTGAAAAAGAGGCGAATCGTCAAGGTAACGACCGTCGCCGATCCGATCGTATATACGGGCCTAACACCCAGGCGATTCGCGACGGCCATGAAAGATCGCAAAGTCCTCGCCGTCCGGCGACGGGGCAAACACCTATGGTTCGAACTTGACGAGCGTCCCTGGCCCGCGTTTCATTTCGGCATGACGGGATACTTTGATGTCTATCGTAATGTCCAGGATCGCCCGCGATTCCTGAAAATGGAACTGCTTCTGGATAATGCAACCCGTTTCGCCCTCAGCGACGCCCGACGACTGGGACGCATTCGACTGCTCGACGACCCGGAGAATTCACCGCCCATCAGTGCATTGGGTTGCGACCCTTTGCTGGACGATCCGCGGGGCCCATGGTTCCGTGAGCAGTTGCGAAGGCGAAAGGCCCCAATCAAAGCCGCTCTTCTGGATCAATCCCTGGCCGCCGGAGTCGGCAACTGGATCGCCGACGAGGTCCTGTATCAGGCCCGCGTCAATCCCCATCGACGCGGATGTGATCTGAGCGACCAGGAAGCCCGACGGCTGCATCGTAAACTCTTGCTCATCATCCGCAAAGCCGTGGCCGTCGACGGCGACAACGACCGCTATCCGCATTCGTGGCTCTTTCATTATCGTTGGGGCAAGGACATCACCGCCGTCACGCATCGCAAGGAAAAGATTTTGCACGAGACCATCGGCGGACGCACCACCGCGTGGGTGCCGTCGATGCAGAAATAGCGGCATGAGTCTGCGAACCGCTATCGAGTCTTCCCGCTGAAACGCAAATGCCTACGGCAGACGATTCACCATCGGCTCCAGTTCCCACATTTCGACATCCGTAAAGCAGGCGGTTCCGCCTTCGACGTAGAACCCGATTCCGCCCCGACGAGCGTTCCCGTCGATCACGCGGGTGAATTTCCACACACCGTCGATATAGGCCTCCAGGTAGATATCGCGAACGAGAATGTCGAGTTGATACGTCTTTCCATTCGCCACAGGCTCGACAATCTTCTCCGCCGAATGAATGTACGAACACCAGCCGTGCTGCGGAGTGCCGAAGTGCCATTCCCCGAACTCGATGTCGCCCTCGATGGCCACACCGGCCTTCTGCGTTCCCTGTCCTCCGTCGCGAAGAGTGATTCCGAACCGCGTCACGGATTCCGGCGTGACCTTACAGCGAAGGTGAACATCCTCATATTCGCCGGAAATCAGCCCGAGCGATCCGCCACCATCCACCGTGCCTCGTATTGAGTTCTCACTGGTCCGGCTCCATTCGCCGACCTGAATATTCGCTCCCTGCGCGCGGATGGTCTCCAGGGACAGCCTGATCTCCCGCTGATGGATCTTCTCTACCCCCTGCCAGTAGCGAACCGACAACGCCCCGTCCTGCTCCTGCACGACGCGTTTGGGAAGTCCCGTCGACGTGTGCGGCGGAGCGCCGGTTTGATGATACACGAACCACTCCCCTTTCCAGGGAATCATCCGCGCGATGGCCGCTTGCCAAAGACCCGGATAATCCCCCGCGCCAAGAAGCATATTGTCGGCGGGAATGGTGTACGGCCCTTCATACGAATCCGCCACCGCATAAAACGTTCCCCAGATATTGCGTCGGGCCCGCGTATTGCAGGCCACGCCGAGCAAGTAAGCAGTGGAATACAGCAGATAATGCCGGCCGTTGATCTCGTGATATTCCGGCACCTCAATCAGCATCGTTACGCCCGGTCCCAGCAGCGGGGCAAGCGGCTCCCACGTTTCCAGCTTGGCGTCCGTGCTTCGATAGCGTGCAATGCACCCGCGGAGCAACTGTGGTCCATGAGCGGTATGTCCGGCGACCAATGCCTCATAGGAATCACCCCGGCGAACAATGAACGCGTCCCTAAAGGCGAACGGATCGCTGACCGCGCGACTGGCCTGAGTCTCGTAATATGGCGGTTGAGAGCCAATGCAAGGTTCCTGTCGCGTCTTTTCCCAATGGATCAAATCCCTGCTTCGCATAAATGCGATTCGCTGATCCCCCGCCAATATATTGGTCGTATACGACATCCAGAACGCCCCGTCGGGACCGACAAAAACCATGCCCGTCCCGATCACGCCGACGTCGTAGGTATCGCCGGGCAATTTGGCCGGGATGTCCGGCAACGGCTCCCAATGCACAAGATCTTCGCTGACGACATGGCCAACGCCCGAAAATGGTTCATCCGAGCCGAGGCCCATGAGATAGAAAAGATGCATCCGTCGACCATCCGGATCGGCAAACATCCACGTATCCCACAACCTCTGCTTGCGACTATCAGGGCGATAATTCATAACTTGCAGTCTCCATCATCACGCAAAGCAATAAACCTTCAATCCACAGACGTCCACACTACACCGCTCGGTTCGGTGGCCGGCCCTTCGGTCGTCCAGTGGATACCGTCGCGGCTGGTCACGATCGCCGCCACCCCGTTGGCACCGGCAGGGGCATTTTTCCCCAAAGCCACGACGAATCCGAGGAACGTTCTGTCTTCCTGAGGCTCAGCCCAAATATTGTCCCACCGGACGCAGGAACTGCTCGTCGGCCCCGTACATTCATGACTTCTTCCACGATCTTCGGACTCGCCAGCCAATTCTCCATCAGTTCTGCCCAAAATGGATTATTCTCGTTCTTTTATCCATTCAAATGCATATCCCCAAACCGAACAAGATGACTTTCTTGCCAAAAAGGATAATTCCTTGCTGTCACAGATTTACCATGGCTAATCCTTCAATAGATCGGAGAGTCATTGTACGAAGTGCTCCTCAAGACAACAAGGGAAGGTAATTGACATGGCCAAGCCTTTCTGTTAGACTTAAGCTGGCTTAAGCTGGATATCACGAAAGGATGACGAGATTGATCAAAATAGATAAAGATGCCGGCTCCCTCTACACCGAATTGACCAAGAGTCTTCGACAATACATTATCGAAAAAGGACTTACAGAAGGCCAGCGATTCTTGTCCCACCGGGAAATCTCAGAACTGGCCCAGGTCAGCCGGGTCACGGCCCGCTTGGCAACCAAGCAGTTGGAGAAAGAAGGAATTCTCGAATCCCATGGTGGCCAAGGGACTTATGTACGACGACTCCCCTCCGAAACCGCACCGGACCGGGGCCGCCGGATCACCCGGCAAATCGGTGTTGTCCTGTCGAAGTGGGACCAGGTCGGCGCCCTGAGTTGGAACGATGCACGGATGATGCCGGGGATTCTGGATAGCGCGCACCAAAACTGCACCGGAATTCAACTGATTTCACACGAAATGGCAACCGGCAACCCCGAACAATTCGACCGTTACATCCAGGATCGAGAGCTCAACGGCCTTATTTGGCTGTCGATGCGGTATCCGGTAGCGGCAACGGCGGCGCGGTGGGCGGAACGGGGCCTACCGCAGGTGGCGGGGTTGAGTCGATTGCCAAACCTGAAAATTCCCTTGGTAACCGAAGACAATCGTGGGGCGGCATCCCAAGCCGTCCGGCGTGTCCTGGCGGAAGGACATCAGCGAGTGCTGACGATCTACGCCGACCCGCACATCTCTTCCAACGGCGACCGACTGGCGGGCGTGAAAGAGGAACTTGGGCGCCAGAACGTCTCGTGGCCCAAGGACCATTTTCTGGAAATCCCCGAGTGGCCTCATCCACCGTGGTTATCGACGGTTATACGCGAAGCCCTATCCAGCGTAAAGCCGACGGCGGTCCTCATGCTGGGGGCTGCAACGCCGGAATTGGTTCAGGCAGCCAAGGCACTGGGACTGAAGGTAGGTGTCGATCTACGCCTGATCAGCTTTCATCCGCCGCTGGTGGTGGAAGGCGAAAAACCTGAGCAGTTCACGTATTTCTGGCCCCAGCTTAAGGAAATCGGTTCGCGAGCGGTGGATCTTCTCCTTCGAACCGAGAAAGAAATGGAACGAGATCGCGATCTTCGTCCCGACTGGGTCGAGACGGTCGCCATGGATATGGTTGAGTATCCGTCAAACGATCAGGAAAGGAACGTCCTATGAGAAGAAACGCGTTCACCCTCATTGAGCTTCTTGTCGTCGTGGCCATCATTGCTGTACTGATCGCTCTGCTGCTGCCGTCGCTGGCCAAAGCCAGGGAACAAGTAAAGACAGCCACCTGCACCTCCGGTCTTCGTCAGATCGGAGTGGGATTCCGACTCTACGCGGATGATTACTCCGGGAAATTACCCCCCAACTGGGACCCGGCGAAGTCCGACCCCGACTGGTATCACTGGCATGAATACACCGAACCGTACATCGGCAAATCACCGCAGGTATGGAACTGTCCGAGCAATCCGTGGGGAAGCTTTCAGGTGTACTCCATTAATGCATTGGTAAGTTGGAAGTCGGATGCCGGGATCAAGGTGTTTGAGTCGCTTTTGACGTCGCAGGCATTACTTTTCGCCGACGGCCCGAATGGATGGAAGAACATTGCACCTGGATTCGGACCGCCGCCCTATGCCGATTATACTGTAGGCGGGATTCATCTTCGGCACGGGTCGCGGGCCAATCTGCTGATGCTCGACGGGCACGCGGAATCCAGATCGGATGAGCAACTTCCCCGCGGCGGCATCTTCTGGGAGGGTCAGTAATGTCACTCCATCCCAAGGGAGGCTCGGCAATCCTCTGCCTGCTCCTGTTCATTTCCTCTGCGCAAAGCCAGCCGATACGAGAAGTCGTGGAGTTGTCTTCCAACTGGCAAGGGGTGTGGCAGGATGGCCGGCAGACGGGGGAGAACGTTCCGCAGACCGGGTGGGCGAAAATGGACTTGCCGACGTGCAGCGGTGGAAAATCGCTGTGGTTGAAACGAACGATTGACGTGCCCGAGTCCTGGCGGGGCAGGCGGATCGCCGTCTGGCTGGACTCTGCCAATTACACGACCAAGGTGTGGGTCAATGGAAAGTTATGCGGGACTCACGACGGGGGCGTTGCGTCGTTCGCTATCGACATCGATCAAGCGGTCACCTTCGGGCGCAAGAATGAACTGCATATCCTGGTCGCCACACCGGCCGTCAATGACAACGGCCTGGTCGCCGATTGTGTGCCATACGGGATGAACTGGATGTGCGGAGTCTTTGGGCCGATCCAGCTTCACGTGACGAATCCGACGTATATCGATGATGTGTTCGTGATTCCCAGCCTGCGCCATCACCAACTGGAAATACGGGTGTCCGCCGGCGGCAAGACGACAACCGACACACTCGGCGTTCGGTTTGAGGTGAAAGACGCGACGGATAGCGTGGTCCTGAGAAGTGAAACGGTTGGTTTGGATTCCGCCCGTTCCGCGAGGCTGACGAAAGACTGGCCCAATCCGCACCTGTGGAACCCGGACGACCCTTATCTCTACCGAATCACGGTATCACTGCTGCGGGGCGCGACAGTGATCGACGAGAAGATGATGCGTTTCGGGTTTCGGGAGTTCCGGACGGAAGGGTCGCATTTCGTGCTCAATGGCCGACGGATCAATTTGCGGGGCGACGGCTGGCATCACCTGCTTTTGTACACGCGTCAGAAGATTCAGACGCTATTCACCCCGCTGAAGGCGGCGGGCATCAACATCTATCGCGGTCATGGTCCGCACGAAAACGTATGGCTGGACACTGCCGACGAAATGGGCATGCTGCTGGTGGCGGAAGGACCAGCCCACCAGATGCACGGAATCGATGCCGATCATCCGGACTTCCCCGCCAACGGTCGCCGAACATTCCACGACTGGGTCCGACGCGTGCGCAACCACCCGTCGGTCGTCATCTACAGCGCCAATAATGAGATCGTCAACGGATACGAGGCTCAAGGAGGGTACGCGCCGGAGAAGGAAGCCGAGTTCCGGAAGCGAAAGGATAGGGAGTGGGTTCTGCGATTCGAGAAGTGGATTCGGGAAGCTGATCCGACACGTCCGATCATGCACGAAGGCGACGGTGAGTTGACCGGTATGGACGATATCGTAAATTTCCACTATCCACACGAGGCGCCGTTCTGGAATCTGTATCCCAACACAACCTACTGGACGGCTGAGTCGCCCGGCGACTGCGCGTGGAAGTACAAACCCTGGACTCGTCGTCAGCCGTTGTATGTCGGCGAATTCGGCCGAAACTACGAGGCCTCACCCCGGAGCGCCGCCATGATGGTGGGCGAAGCCGCCTACGCCGATGTCAAAGACTACTACCGCGGTTTGGGCGAGATCATGCGGCAGGCGATCATTGGATTTCGCAACTGCGACGTGCCGGGGATCGCGCCTTGGAGTACCAGTCAGTACGCCATCGGATGGGATAAAGAGAACCAGCCGACCAAGACGGAACTGTACAAAGGAATCGCCGCCGGGTTCAAGCCGGAGGCGGTCTTCGTCAAGGAGTATAACACGCGATTCTACAGCGGGCAAACCGCGACCAGAACATTACAGGTGTTCAACGACAGCTTAACAGACAAGCAATATGAAATCCGCTGGTACGTGAGTGGACACTCGACGGCAGGGACAAAAGAGATTCCGTTGAATGCGGGTCGTCACACGGTGGTTCCTGTTTCGGTCCAACTACCCGCGACGAGCACCATCACGGATCGCAATTTCACCGTTGAACTTCGTTCCGGCGGTAACATTGTCGATACAGTCGAACAAGCGATCCGGATTTTTCCCCACGACCGCTTGAGTCGTCTTGAGCGAGATGTTTTGGTCGTCGATACCGCCGGTCGAACAGCGAAATCGCTGAAGACCGCCGGGCTGAAGTGTAGAACGCTTCACAAGGTGCCTGCCGCGATTCAGGGGGACCAGGTAATCATCGTTGGAAACGGCGAACTGAGCAAGACCGTGGCGGCCGAGTGTGAGGCCCTTGCTCGCGCCGGTCATCACGTCATTATTCTCCCGCAAGTCGCCTGGCCGGAGCGTTGGCTGGGGTTGTCTTCGCCGAAATCGGTCACGCCCTGTACGCTGGCATTTGGATTATCTGTGCAGCATCCCGCGTTTTCGGGTCTCAGGCCGCAGGATTTGTGCTATTGGTCAAGTGATCATGTCGTTTGTCGAACTCTGATGTTCAAGCCCGCGGGCGGGCCTCTGCAGAGCCTGGCGGAGAGCGCCGGCAATCGGTTGGGACTCAAGTTTACCGCTCTAGCTCAAGGTCAGATCGGACGGGGCATGATCAGCGTCCTGGCGGCGGACATTGGTGGCAAATTGGCGACGGAACCCTCGGCAGCACAACTGCTGGCGAATCTGATCGACCAGCCGATCCCCAGCCGTCCTCGTCACAAGCCCGTAGTGATCACACGATCCGAGAAATTCGCAACGCTTCTGAAAAATGCCGGTCTGAAGACGTTTGAATCCCACAACACGATCCCAACGGACGGAAACGTGATCATCCTAGACGGCGGATCGCTGGGGCAATTTTCATCGCAGGAAATTGCCCGTTTGCGGGACCGTGCCCGCCAAGGGGCATCATTGCTTGTGACCGCGGTTGGTCCGAAGGATCAGAGCAAGCTCTCTGCTCTCCTGGGTCAGCCGGTGACACTGACTCAACGCGAGTGTTTCCAGCTCTGCAAAACCGATGCGGCGCGAGCTATATTGGGACTCAGCAACGACGATTTGTGCTGGGTGATCTACGACGAATGGGGCAGCGAGTACCGCAATCAGGACAACAAGCGTTGGCCGATCGTCGATTGCGCGTTTGCACCTGGGTCGATCAGTGGAGAACCGCTTCTGATCACCGCTCAGGTCATTATCCATGGAATATACTACGGCGACGGGATTCGCGAACCGGCGATGAACGGATTCAACTTCACCGACGACCCTCTGGTTGCCATGGCCCGAGTGCACATCGGACAGGGAAACGTGTATTTGTGCCAGATCAAATTTGACGGCGCGGAGCCGGATCGGAACATCGACGGCAAGAACTTCTGGGACCAGGAACACTACAGCCATCGTGATGTGTGTGCGCGCGTTCTGGCAGCAATCCTGGCAAATCTTAATGTTGAGTTGTTTTGAGGAATTCCTGCCAGCATTTGACCACGGGCCGAGGTTCGAAATCATAGCCGTACCAGCCGAAGAACTCGCTGGAGTTCACGTCACGAAGTTGGTAGAAAAAAACTCGCTCCACCTGTGGATACGAGAGCAGGACGGTGAAGAGCCAGGGGGTCCATTCGGCCTGCTGCTCGGGCGTTCTCTGATATTGATAGTTTATGACCGGCCAGCCGGTTTCCGTGATCCAGATCTTCTTTTCACCGTCGCCGTAGTGGCGCATGATGCGAATCACCGTTTCGATCTGGCCCGGAGTCCATGCGTCGCGAGGGTCGGCCCCGTAATGGTGAATGTTCATCGCGTCAAACGTGCCCTTGAGCCCCTTGTCGTAGTAACCGATCAACTGCTTGCCCAGTTCCGCGCCGTCGGCGAACCCGCCGGTGAGCACAACGCAATTGGGGTCAGCCTTCTTGGCGGCATGGTAAAACGTCCGCTGCCAGGCCACATAGTGCTCAAATGGATCGCGTCCGGACGGCGGAACTTTCCAGAATGCGCCGATCGCGTTCTGCTCGTTCCATCCTTCCCAGTAATGCACGTCGTTCTTGTAGCGCGACACCAAAGCGTACACATAATCCTCAAGATCCTTGAGCTTCTTGGGCGGATACTTGCTTCGGCTCCAGTCACGAACCGAGTCCGGCGCGTCGGCTGCCCACATGGTGTCGAAACCGACCATACCAATCTGCTTGATCCCGCGTTTTTTGGCCTCGGCGACCATATAGTCGCCCAACGACCAGTCGAATTTGCCCTTTTCGGGCTCGAAACTGGCCCACTCCGGCCAATAGCGAATCCAGCCGAAGCCATTATCCTTGATGATGTCCAATTCCTTTTCGTAAATCTCTTTGGTCATCCCGCCGGGTCCCCAGAAGACTCCGCCATGAGCGAATCCAATGTTGTCGGCCTTCACACGCGGCGCGTTTTTCAGATCCCACTTTCTCGGAAACTTCTCCGGTTCAATGATGCGTTTGACCAGCTCGACCTCGATCTGCGCAATGGACAGGCCCTGATTGGAGGCAAGTCGGAAGTCGGCGCCGTTGCAGCGGTTTGAAAATGTTGCGTCCGGCAACTCCAGTGTGAACGACTTCCATGTGTTGGTCCCTTTTTTATCGACCGACGCGACTTTCCACGGGAACAGATAGCTATCGTAGGATATTTCGATCGTGCCGGGACTATCCAGGGCCAAGACCTTGACCTTCACCTTCATCGATCCGTCCTTGAGTTTCGGATCGGTAACTTTGACATAGAGGTACCGGCTTTCACCATCACTTGGATACACCGTCCAACATTTCTTTCCACCCACATCGGCCACCTGCCCGACACCGGATGACCAGGCCTCAAGTCCTTTACCGGCTGTCTGATGATCCTTGTTCACGGAGTCCAGCGTGATCTGAGGGTTCGCTCCATGAGCGATTCCCGCAAAGCAAGATAGTGCAATGAACATCACAGCAGGCAAAGTGCGCAGCATCTGATTCTCCTTGAAAGCCAATTCGCCACAGAACAGAGCTCGGATCCTACCAATCCGGGAAGAACCGGTGAAGATTACCGGGATCGACAAGATCGACATGAGAATGCCATTCGATATGTCCATCCATGAACAAAGCATTCGCACCATTGCTATGGATACGGGCTACCTGGTCCATGTATAGTGTCTGTCCGTAGAACAGGTAGTCCACGACGCAGATGGAAAAGTAATAGCCGCTATCCACAAGCTGGATCTTCCTCGACGGCTCCTGAACCTCGCTTGCGCGGAATAGAGGATTCCAGCAGTCTTTTCCAGCCCGCCATGCCTGGTAGCGAAAGGAATAGCAGACCGGATGCGGTTGGGCATAGTTGGTGGAAGGATCCGGTGGAACTCGTTGATCTCCCCAGATATTGGGATTACTTGGACAGATAAGGATCTTGTCACGTGAGCCCAGGCCCGGCATGCGCATCCTTCCGATGAGGTCATACCATTGATCTTCGGTGTTGGGCGCATGGACACGTTCGCTGGGAAAATAACCGTCGTAGGCTTGGGAATAGTACTCGAAGGCCATTCCCAATTGTCTGAGTTGCGACATGCATACCGTGCTTCTGGCCCTTTCCCGGGCCGAATTCAGCGCGGGCAGGAGCAGTGCCACCAAGACGGCAATGATCGCCACAACGACCAGCAGTTCGATCAAAGTGAAAGCCTTTGTCCTTCGCATATGCTTGCCCTTTGTTTCGGAGTCAACGATTTATTGCCGCCTGTCCTGTTGAATCGCGTTTGATCAGTACCGGCTCGTACATTTGCTGGATGGCTGGGGACTTGTCGCCCGCGAATCGTCTTTCGAGGATATCCACAAGCCCGTTGGCCCGAGCGCGGTAGCTGTATTCCAGGGTGGTCAGGGACGGGCACAGGTACTTTGTGTAGAAAGCGTTGTCGCATCCGATCACACTGAGTTGGCTGGGCACGCGAACTCCTCGCACATGGCAGGCATGGAGCACGCCCATGGCGCCTCGATCCGTAACGACGAACAGGCCGGTGAAGTCCAGATCGCCTTTCTTAAGTTCTTCTTCGATGCGGATCTGCGCCGTTTCGGCGGAATCGCAGCCGAGATCCGCGTGGCAGTCCAAAACACGCGCCTCGGCACCCATCAATTTCGCCTGGTTGACGAATCCGCGGGCGCGTTCCTCGCCGTCAGGTGTGTGCGGTTCATTGAAGAGGACAGCTATCCGCCTGTGTCCCAGTTCGATCAGATGCTTGGCGGCCATTGCCCCAGCCAGACGTTCATCGCCGCAGGTGTTGTCGACTTCCTGATGAGAATAGCGAAGCCCCTGGCAGACAAATGGACGATCCCCCCTTCGCAGCGCGGGCAGAACTTCCGGCGGGCAGCTTCCGACAAAAATCATCCCTTCGCACCGCACACGAGGCACCCATTTCTCCGCCGGCTCGCGCAAATCATAGTGTCGATGGCGCCACAGATACCCCCGTTCGGTAATCACACTCAGCAGAGTTTCCACAAACTCAACCGGCGGAATCGTGGGAGTCAGAACGAGGATGCGTTTGGTGGTCACGTCCTCGCCCGCCTTCGTATAAGCCGGCCGAGATGTGTAAACGCCAATCGTCGACCGCCGGCGGATGTAGCCTTCCTCCTCCAGCAGATCCATGGCCCGGGAGACCGTAAATTGGCTGACGCCGTTTTCACGCACAATGTCGCGCACGGACGGCAACCTCATTCCTGGATCGAGCTCAAGGATTCGCTTCTTGAGATCATCCGCCAGTAGTTCGTACTTGGTCTTCATGGCTCTCCAATTGCGATACAGCTTGTAATAACATACTAATACAATCCGAGAGATTTGTCAAGAATGCTGCCAGAAACGGCCAGCAGAGAATATCGCCATCCTCAAGTTCAGCATTCATCGGTAGTTACAAATAGAAGCAATCGTGGGCGTTCAAAGAGTCTACAGGTCGCATACTACTCAGTCCCTGATCTTCTCTGCCTGTTCGATGGAAATCGGCTTGTGTTTCTGTATCTCGATGGCACTCTTTCGCTGACGCTCGTGGGGATGCAGAGCATCGACCAGCATCATGGTAACATCCACAAATTCGGCCGACTTGTACTTGGCCAGGGCATCCTTGTCCCACTTGGAGACGACAAGATCCACGCCAGCAGGCAGGCCAGGAGAACGGCCGTCACCATTCCCTGCCAGATAAAATGGATCAGCACCCATCCCACCCGGTGAGCCACGGCCTGGGTCAGAATGTAATTCATGGCGCTCATTTTCCACCCCTTTCCAATTTGTCCAACATCGCTCGAATCTCGGCCAATTCCTCCGGCGACGCCTTCTTGGCCGACAGGACCTGGGCCACCAATTTATGCGACGATCCGCCGAAGGCCCGGTCGAGAAGGTCCCTGACTAATTGGTGCTGCGTCTCTTCCTCCGCCATGCGGGCCTGGTAGACGTGCGTCCGCTGAGTCTCGTCGCGCACAACCAATCCCTTTTCCGTCATGATTTGCAGGAACTTCAGAACAGTCGTGTAGCCCGTCTCGCGGTCCTTGCACAACTCATCCTGAACTTGTTTGACGGTGCTGGGGCCGCGTTTCCAGAGCACACGCAAGATCGCCAGCTCCGCGTTCGTCGGTCGAGGCAGGTTCTTGGATCCCATGGGCCATTCCTCCCGATACTATTCCTTCATTTTCTTTAGAATATACGAACGCTTTCGTATTGTCAACGAAACTCTTCGTACGTGGCAGCCAAAATGAAGGACATCACGTTCCCTTGCGGGTTCGTGATGCCCGGAAAGGCGAAATAGCGCTTAGGCCTGGACGGGAACCTGGTCGAGGTTCTCGAAGACCTTGCGCACACCCTTGACGATGGCGTCGATCTGGCTTGGACCGTTCGGCGGGCGATGGGCGTTGATGGCAATCTGAATGGAACTGTCGATCGTCCGCTGGGTGACGGGGAATTGCTTCATATCGTAGCTGATGTTCTTCCGGGCGTGCGGGCAGGACCACGGGCACCCATGGCCGTAGCCGTTCTTCGCCTGAAAGACGGTATGGGCCGGCAACGCCATCCGAGCCGGATATAGCGGTATGCCTTCCGCCTGCAACGCTGCCACCGTGGCGTGCAGCAGATTCGCGAGCGGACCGCGATAGCCGATGGGCTCGGGGTTGATTCGAATGACGAAGGCATAGCCGTTGGATTTCTGCGTCTTGGTTTCCGTGGGCAGGATCAACGTGGGAATTCCCCGCAGACCCTCGTGCAACCGGTCGTAGTTTGCCCTCGCCTGCTCATTGGTCTGAGTCAATCTCGACAGCGCGCTTCGCGCGTAGGCAGCCGAGATGTCGTTCGTTCGGTACATCCATCCCATCCCGTAGGAATGGAAGTCGCGTTTTCCCTCGGGCGGGCGCATCTCGCCGAAGTTCATCAGCGCGCGTCCCTTTTCGAAGGTCGCCAGGTCGTTCGTCACGAACAATCCGCCCTCGCCGGCGGAGAGGTTTTTATTCTGGTTCAGACTGAAGGCTGCGCAGTGGCCGATCGTCCCGACTTTCTTGCCCTTGTACAGGCTTCCGTGAGCCTGGCAACAGTCTTCGATCACATAGAGGTTGTGCTTGCGGGCGATCTTCATAATTGCGTCCATATCACACGACAGGCCCCAATAGTGAACGGGGAGGATGGCCCTGGTCTTTCGCGTGATTGCCGCCTCGATCTTCTTCGGATCGATCAACTGCGTGTCCCAGTCGATATCGACGAAGATGGGGATCGCGTTATGGTGCATGATGCACGTGGCGCTGGAGGTCCAGGACAACGTCGTCGTGATCACCTCGTCGCCGCACCCGATGTTACACGCAGCCAGCCCCATGTGCAGAGCGGCTGTCCCGCTGTTGGCGGCGGCGCAGAACTTGTTGCCGTTCCAGGCCGCAAATTCCTCCTGCAGCTTCACGCAATTCGGTCCAAAGGCATGACTCTCCTGTCGCAAGGAGGCGAGGACGAACTTTTCGTCGTCCTTCGTCATCGCCGGCCACACCTTGAATTTCATATTCTTTGAAATCGCTGGTTTTCCGCCCAGAATTGCCAATTTGTCCGCCATGATTATCTCTCCTAACTGATTGAATAACTTTACAGTGATCCGTTCTTCTCAAACAATCCCGCACAGCCATGAACCGCCAAAGGTCTGTGGGCAATCCATCCGCGGAAAGCGACAATACCAGGTTGGCTTTTCGTAGTCCTGCAGAAGACTGTAGAAATTCTCCATTCCCATGTCATACTGAATCAGGCTTTGCAGGGGAGACGTGCCGTAGAACTCGCAGTAGATACCGAGATCGATCAGCGCCGAGCAGCACAGGCGATCGACAGGTCTGCGGTTGATGATATTCGTCAAGCGTTCCCGTCCCGTCACGGCTTGCTTCCTGTCTTCATGCCCTTGAGCATGTCAATGGCCGTATCCGCCAGCGTGTCCAGCGCCTCGGGCGCCAGTTTCGACCAATTGCCCAATTGCGTCTCGTATCCGCCGCCCTTGTGCGCCCGCGGTGTGGGAATATACCCCACGTGCGCATTGCAGACGCCCACTCCGTAGGTCGGGTAGAACGGCGATTCGAGTTTGATCCTGAGCTGACCTTCGCAGAACGGCTCGCCCGGAAACGCGACAAACGCCATCGACCCGATCCGCAGAACCTGCACCTCGCACTCCAGGTTCGGATTCTTCTGCGTCCGCTCGTACACGCCCATGCGGGAAACGGCGTAGACCCATTCCCAACAAATGTTCCGATCCGAAGTCGGCTGCCAAAGCGGGGTAGGATGCTCAGCCAGGTATTTCTTCGTTTCCTCAAGCCGGTCCGGCGTCATCTGTCGGAGGGGAATCGGGATTCGGCGGGATTGATAATCCACATCAACCGCGTCAGAAAAGGTCAACTTGTTCAGAATATTGGCCGCGTCCTCAGCCAGGATCCTTCCCATTCGCCGATGATCTGCATCGTGCGTGTCGTCCAGATGATTCGCGTGGTGGAGGTTGCCGGCAAATCCGTTCAGTACGACGGGAACGCACTGGGTCCCGAATTGCTGCTTGATTTGCGTGGCCCAGGCTCCGGGCCAGCCGGCGGTGATATAGCGGAAACTGAACCCATGAGTCGGATGGCAGGAGAAATTCATCAGCATTCCCAGCCATTCGCCCGCGGCCGATTTCACCCCTACCACGCCTACCTCCGGGTCCATCGGACCTTCGACGTGGAGAATTCGCGGGTCCCGCACCGTCGGATGACAGCATGATGTTCCATCCCGCATCACGAACCGGCGATTGGACGAAATCCGTCCCTCGATCCCGCTGCCCCAGCCGATTGTCGCCGGCTGAAGATTCGCGTTCGCCCGCACCACCGCCTCGACCGTCTTATCGATCGCGACCTGATTGTAGCCATCGTCACCGGCCAGCCAGGCAATGTCCGGCGTGACCCAGGGCGAAC
The DNA here is from genome assembly GCA_964563935.1 of uncultured Phycisphaerae bacterium. Lineage (GTDB taxonomy): Bacteria > Planctomycetota > Phycisphaerae > JAAYCJ01 > JAAYCJ01 > JBAZZQ01. The sequence continues at coordinate 46,923 of CAZLZE010000013.1, forward strand.
CGGGTTCCACAACCAGGCCTCCGATGGCCGGAGCGCCGTGGGAATGCGTGGCGTGAATAACAAGGGCCTCGGGAGCAATGCTCGTTTCTTTCGTCACCCGGCGCCGAATCTCCGTAACATACGGATCGCAGGCGAAGCACAGATCCAGCGACACGAGCGCGATTCTCTTGCCGCCGGACTCCAGGACCATCGCCCGGGCGAACAAGGGATCTTCCACCGTCTCCACCGGGCGATGCTTGCCGATGTCGCCCGCGATTTGAACCCCCCTTCCGGGGGTAATATCGACTTCGAATACTCCGGCATGTAATTGATTGTTATTGTTGACCATGCTTTGTTCCTTTATAGCCGATTCCCCGTGAACCGCCGAGTTCCCTGCAACACTCGACAACGAACTTCGTTTATTCCATAGTGCGGTCCGGGAAACCGGTGACGATCGGGATAAAATGGTCCCACGGCATCCATCTGTGTCCGTCGGTACAAGGCCAGCAGGTCTCGGATCAGTCCGCAGGAGTGATGAAAGTAGAATTTGCCGGTGGCGTGCGAGCGCCGGGCGCGCTCGTCGGTGAGATCCGTGTTGCAGGCCTCGAACATGGCCGGCGAAATGGTCGTGGTCGAGGTATCGTCCACGCCGACCACGGCGTCGACATCGGACTGCAGCCCAATCGACAGACGCCGCGAGTTCCGGATCCATGCCCTCGCGGTTCGGCTGGTTGTACGAGTCACATGCCCGATGACCGGCATCCACTCCGGCATCTCGTGTCGAACAATCTTCAGCAGATTATCGCGGGGGAGTGTCATGATTGTCTTCCAATAAGAGTCATACCATCATAGACCATGTTTTAACTATTGTGTTTGATCGTTATTCCAGAGTTCGTTAATGGCTTTGAGGGTTTCTTCGACCAGTTCCTGTCCGCCTTTAAAGCCGACGGGATTGCAATAGACACAGGCACTAAATCCGCCGCCCATCGCCGCCCGCTGCGTTGGTAGATAGGTTCCACCTGCTGCAACACCCCGGCCCGCGAATGCAACGGTGAACGTCTGCACCGCCGGACTCCGGGCTTGGATCCTTATTCCGTAATCCAGGAACAATTCGAAAGGATTGGTCGCAAAAGCGATATCGCCAAGCCGAATCACATGGATTTCCGCTGGCTGAACCCGGTCCAAACCCTTTTGCTGATTTTCATATTTGTTCACCACATCTCGGCAGCGGGTAATGGAACGAAAGTTTACCTTTTCAGGCGGTTCGGACTCGAGATGTTTAACCCAATTCTTATTTTTCTCATACTCTTCTTCGCTGACTTCACGCTGGGAAAGATTCACCTCTCGGCGGAGATGTTTGAGTTGCAGGTCGGTTTGAATGTCTTTCTTCGCCCAAGACAGCGTCTCCTCGAAGGCGGTAGCGATCCGCCAGGCGATTTCCCTGCGGGGATCAAAACCTTTGAGTTTCAATCGGCGTTCTTCCGCTTTCTTATGGAGCAGCAGATGCGGCGACTGATCGCCGGCCGGGGCGCACTGCGGCAGAACAAAAAGATCCCGGCCATATTTTTCCCGCAGCAACGCGCGAACGTCGTGCCAAAAATCGGCGGAAATTTGTGAAATGGTTTCGGTTTCCTGAGCCGGACAAGCCAGGTTGATGATCGATCCCGTCAGTTTATCATTCTTATCGAAGGTAAAAAGAAACTGGACCGAATGGTCTTCATAGCCTTCGATATGGCTGAACCAGGGATCGTTGGTATTACCATACATTCTGGCGTTGATGGTAATTGCACCTCCGGGCGAGTCCTCGAAATCCGGTCTTTCTGAAAAGTCTTTCAGATAAACCGTTCGGCGGTTATGGCCGACGACGGCAAAACCAATTCCCCAGGCGACGCGGCTCTCTTGGCGGTATTTCCAGCTTTCAAGAGCCGCCTCGACAATCTTATCGACAAGAAAAATGCGATAGGCCTCCGGGCGAATCAAGCCTTTCGATTCTTCCCGCGACAGGGCATCGTAATCATATAGGCCGGGCTTGAGGTCGGGAGCGGTATGCGTGTGCGTCGCGAATAAAACCAGATTGTTTATGGGAAAATCCTTGGCCTGTTCGGAAATCTTTTTCCGGCACTCATCCACAACGAAGGCGGGTATCTCTACCAAATCACAGGATATGAAAATAACCGAGTCGTCGGGAGCATCACCAGACGATATCACCATCGCGGTTACGGTAACCGGGTCCCTTGTCTCTGTTGCAAGTCGCATGTCGAACTGCCCGGACAGATTTACTTTTCCCGAAGGGGTAATGTCTCGCCAAGCCCAACCGATACGAAGGATGGATTTATTCATGATATTATCTTTCCTTGATGGTCTCGTGCTATACCACCGCTTCTATTAAACCGACATTTCCCGGATTATTAAATATTCGCATGAATATGCGAACCGCACCATTTGACGGCATTTTGCAGTAGCTCTTCCGCCGCTTCGGGGCTGGCGGCGCCGGTTCGTAATACCAAACCTTCCGGCCGCAGGTGGCGGATCAGAAATTCCACGTTTTCTGCGGGCACGGTCAAGTCCAGGCCCCGTCCTGCCGCTTGCACCTGGCGGTACAAGTCCAGATGGGCCGGGCCGTTTAGAGGCTCGTCGGGACTTGGAACATACTGGATCGCGGTAATATACGGCTGTTCCAGCAGCCGTTTCACATGCCGCCGAGCCCCTTTGCCGTCAACGTGATACCAGACTTTTCCATACCGTTCTCCAATAACGTTTAACTCCGGCATCACAAATTCATCGAACATGGTTTCAGAAATCATACACGACATATCGGATTGTGACATCATCACAAATTCCGGACTCCACAATCCGGGCCAGGACCAGACATGGTCGTGCGGCTGGCGGGTTTGGACCAGACCACGAAGATATTCAGTGGCCGCAATCCAGCGAGGAAGGGTTTCCTGCAACCGTCTTCGGCAGATCCCGACATCGTCGGCCAGGTCCATCAGCAAATTCTCCACGCCACGGAAAAGGGAAAAGAGATCGTTAACCGGCAATTGCCCCGTATATCCGACAAAGAACTTTCCGGGAGCAAGATCTAAAACGCGCTGATAGACCTTTTCAATTTTCTTCCGCCACGGGTCGTTCGGTCCGGGATCCCATTTGTTGGTCTCATCGATGCTCGACATCAGGGCGGGATGATAGATGGTGTTTTCAGCAAAGACCATTCTTGGTCCGCAACCCAATGTCCAACCCATCATAAGATAATGAAACGAGGCCGGCACGGCTTCCCCACCCCAATAGGTGGTTTCTATTTCCCGCAGGGATTTCTCGGCCACATAATCCGGGTCCAGCCAGAGTCCCTCGGTTGAAGGAGGACGGGGAGGGGCGGGAACCTCGGTATTTAATCCCGCCCGCACATCAATACATGGACGGTCCGTCGGTTGGCGGTCCCAGAAAGCAACCCAGCGTTCCTTCGCCTTCGGCCAGTCGGGTTTATATTTCAACGTATCGGTTACGCTTTTCATACCTTACTCTCGACCTTCCGCAGATACGCCAAGGCCTTTCGCACCGCCCGGTCCGCGGGATACTCTGTGCCTTCGTACTCGATATTCACGTACCCATTATACCCGGCCGACTGCATCGCCTTCACCAGGGCCGGGTAATCGACCGATCCTTCGCCGATGAGGGCGGGCTTGTAGTGCTTTCCATCCAAGCCTTCCATTCCCGTATCCGCCACGACGTAATCCTTGAAGTGGGCGTGGATCACCTTGTCCTGAATGGCGGAGTAGCCATCAAGGGGATTCTCGCCGGCGGCCAGGACGCATCCGGCGTCAAACGTGATATACATGCCCGGTACCGACGCCAGAAGTTCCTGCATGTCGGACGTGGCGATAAACGGGGCTTGGCAGACGAAATGTTCCGTGGTGACCTTGATGCCATACTCCCGGCCCAACCGAACGGCCTCGGAAAGACCCGCCATCGTCAATTTCCGCTGCTCGGCGCGGGCGTATTCCTGTTTTCGGCCGATGGGGATCATGACCACCGGCGCCCCGAGGACGCAGGCGACCTCCAAGCCCTCCCGAACCGCCGCCAAACCCGCATCGAGTTTTTGACGGTCCGAATGGCTGAGGTCGACGACAAACGTGTAGCAGATAAATCTCAGCCCCTCGTCGTCCGCCATTCTCCGCAGATCCTTCGGATCGTAATCGAGCAGCGTCACCTGGTCGATCGCGTCCAAACCAAGTTCCCGCGTCAGGCGGCAGATCTCTTTCATGTCCTTCTGTCCCTGCCGGGACATTGTGTACGTCATCATCGAGTACTTCATGTTTCTCACCTATATCGTTTGATTGACGTGTGAGCCGCACCATTTGACGGCGTTATGCAGCAATTCATCCGCCTGCTCTTTGCTCCCGACGCCGAGATGGAGCAACAATCCCTCCGGGCGAAGACGGCGGATCAGGAATTCCACGCTCGCCGGGGACGTATGCAGATCCAGTCCCCGCCCCGCCGCCTGGACCATCCGGTACAACTCCAGGTACTTCGGCCCGTTCTCCGGATTTCCCGACCCAGGCACGTATTGGATCACTTTTATGTATGATCGCGAAAGCAGCGTCGGCAGGTGCCGCACCGCCAGCGGTCCGTCCAGATGATACCACATCCGCTCATAACGCGCGCCGAGCAGGTCCAGCTCCGTCATCACGTACTGATCGAAAAGATCGGCTGAGATCATGCACGACATATCCGATTGCGTTTGCATCACGAACTTCGGCGACCATAGCCCCGGCCACGCCAACGCGCATCCTTCCTGACGCGCGTCAATCATCTTCTGAAAATGCTCCCAGACTTCGACCCACAACGCACTCATCGCCCGAAGCCGATCGACACACCCCGGCGTGTCCGTCATCAAATCTACAAGGAAATTCTCGTTCCCACGAAACAGCATGAGAAGATCGTTGACGGGAAGGACGATTGGATACCCGACGAAGAATTTGCCCGATGCAGCCTCCAACAACTGGCGGACCACCTTTTCGAGCTTCTCACGCCACGGGTTTCCAGGTCCGGGATTCCAGTTCAACGGCTGATGAATATCGGTCATGTTCGGCAGATGGTAGATGGTGTTTTCTTTCAAGATAATGTTCGATTCACACCCCAGACACCATCCGCCCAGCAGCAGCGGACCGAAGGGAACAGATTCTCCTCCGAAATATGTCGTTTCGACAAATCCAAGGTAGCTCTCCGCGATATACTCCGGGTCAAACCAGATGTCTTCGGCGGACCCGGGCGATCTCACCGGACGACCTTCGCCCCCCAGTGGAGCGATCACATTAATGCACGGGCGATCCGTCGGCTGAAGTTCCCAATACGCTTTCCACCGTTCTTTCGCCCTCGGCCAATCCGGCTTGCTCTTCAAAACCACAAATTGCACTCCTTCATACTCTCTTTCATTTAAATATTCTGCCGCAGTCGCGACAAGGTGAACTTTTTGCGAAGAAGTGGACTTGCTTGCAGTGGCTTTTACTTACTGAAGAGGCGTTTTGCCCGGTATTCTTTGGGGGTAAGCGCAAAGTGCGACCGAAACACGCGGGAAAAGTAATGGCTGTCCTTGAACCCCGTCCGGTGGGCAACTTCTGAGATGTTCAGTCGTTCATCCTTCAGAAACTCCGCCGCGTTTTCCATCCGCACCTGGGTAATGTAACTGCAGAAGGTAAAACCGCTCTCCTCGCTGAACACGCGAGACAGATAGTATGGGCTGATATCGATGAACGCCGCGATGGTCTCCAGGGTGATCGGTTCGGAGTAATGATTTTGAATGTACTGCTTCGCCTGGGACATGATCTGCCGCCGGCGGGCATGCGAGTAGTCGTCGTGCGATTCTTCTCCCCGGCTTTGCTCCGCCGCCGCCTCCTGACACAACTCGCCGATAATCTGGAGCAGACGGACCCGGGCCAACTCCCGCGAGAAAGGCAGGCCGGAAGTGAAGTCCCGATACAGCCGGGTAAAATCCTGCGACAGCTCCCGCCGCACCGACGGCGATACCTTGGCCAACTGAACCGGACTGAATTGCTTCAGCAGCTTCTTCTCTCCGGGCCAGGCAAAATGAACGAGATAAACCTCGAGCTGCGACCCCAGTTCGAAATCGTCGCGGTGCAGTTTTCGCGAAGGCGTGTAGATCGTATCGCCTTCCGCGCCCGCGATCGTATAGTCCCGGGTCCTGACCTTGACCCGGCCGGAGAGAATATGAATGATCTCACAGAACGGTCCGGCGTGCTCGCGCACCGCCCAGATTGGGTCGAAAATCGACCGCCCAATAGCCATGATTTCCGGGAGTTCACTGCCGAACGTCTGGATTTTGCGGGTATTCGTCTTGCCCATGCTGCCTTATCCTACCCCTTGGCCTGCATGAAGTCAAAACGTTGTCCAAGTGCTCCCGCAGAGGATCAGTTCGGAACCTCCACAAGCCAAAATCCCATGCCGTTAAGAGCGACGGCGGCGCGGGTAGGCTTCAGTGGGTCAGGCCAGACGCTCAAAATCTGGTATCCCGGCGGTCGGGGCAATTCCTTCCAGTCTTTTCCGCCGTTCACACTCACCGCAATTCCCGGCGTTTCCCAGGCATTATAAAAGACCCAAAGAACATCTTTCGAGGAACTCACCGCCAGACTCGTGCTCTTGCACCAGGGATAGCGGTAAATCGGCGTCCAGGTTTTTCCGCTATCCGTGCTTTTGAGCAACTCATCCGCATTTTTCATCGGCTCTTCATGCTTGATCCGATACTGAACGGACCCGTCCGCGGAATACATTACTTCCGGCTTGACATATTTGGACCATTGCCCTGGTTTTCGGGCCTGATACCAGGTTCCATCCACATTGATCTGCCATTGACCATGAAAAGCTACGCCGCCGATCTTGTGCTCATCCTGCTTCTTGAACGTTAACAGACTGTCCTGATACCGGCTCCAGGTTTTCCCCTCGTCGGTTGAACGGACCACCCATCCATTTACCAGGATCGCAAGCAGGTTTCCTATTTTTTCATCCGCGGCAAAAATGATTTCGTGATTGAATCCCGGCCGGTGCGTCCCCATTCCGCCGTTATCAAAGACTCGAGCCCAATTCCCCTGCCCAACGCGCCGGAAAATTTTACTGTCGGGGGTATATTCGGCCATACCGGCCAAGGTAACAATCTTGTCGCCAAAAACAAACTGGGCCGGCGACGCATGCGTTCCGAGTACGACATCACGGAGGGAATGGGCCTTCATCTCTCCTTTCGGCCCAACCCAACCTTCCATAAAACCGATGTCCATCATACCCATATAAATATGTCCCGACTCCGCCCGGTCCCAGGCGGCGGACAGCGGTACCGTTGTATAAAGGCCTTTACAATAAGCTTTCCAAGTCAGACCGCCGTCGAGACTCTGATTAACCGCGTACCAATCCGCCAAATAGACCTTGTTCTTGATGGTCGGATGAAAGACCACGCCCGCAGCCCCCGCGGCAAACCAATCCGACCAGCCCTGCCAGCCATCCTTCCCCGGCCGACCGTAGGGCGTAAAGATCTTTTCTACATCCCAATCAATTGCCCGCCATTGTCCTTCCGGCCGGTCCAGCAAAAATACCTTCGGATGTGAAAAGAGCGAAGGTTCTCCGGTCTCCGCCGCAATCAGGAATCGCCCGGCCTGAAACGGATCCGCTCCCGCACACAGATCCCAATTCCGTTCCCTGGGCAAGCCTGATTCACAATTTCGCCAGGTCTGGCCGTAATCGCGACTCAAGCGGACATCGCCCCCTCCCACCGCCAGAATGTTTCCTTTTCCGCCTGCGACGATGTCCCGTATTCCCGTGTCCAGCTTTCGATTCCACGTCCGGCCGGCGTCGTCGGAAATCCACAGCCCCATTTGCCGTTTGCCCAACCCGGAAGCGCCGAGATAAAACCGGTTTGCTTGTTCCGAATCGCAAATCAAGACGTTAATGTACCCAACATTCTCCGGCCCGCGTTTTGTCCACGTCTTACCGCCATCGTGCGTCTCCAGGACACCGTGAATGGTGGTTCCGGCCCAAAGATGCAGCGGGTCCTTTGAATCCACAATCAAAATCTTGCCCCGCTGACGGGTAATATGCCCGCCGAACGATACGTCGCCTGACACGCGCGTCCAGCTTTTCCCGGTATCCTCGCTGACCATCAACGAAGAATCCGCACCCGGCTCCGCATCGCCTATCCACGTATTACCCACCGCGGCATAAACCCGATTCGGCCGGCTCGGACAAAACGCGATATCCGCCACCGCATAATCGCTCTTCCGCAGCAACCCCTGGTAACACATTGTCCAGGTCTGCCCACCGTCCGTACTCCGGGCCACTCCGGCCACGTCCACGCCCACCAGCACCAGATTCGGATCGCTCGGACTGACGGCCAAACACTGAATCGCCCCGCCGCCGTCGATCGGAAACGGACGATACACGATTTGAGCCTGACCGAAAGTGCAAGCTTCCAGCAGAAAGAGCAGACCGATGGTTTGTGACAGCATGGAATTTTCCTTGTTAATTCTTGACCTTATCCGCTGCCATTAATTGGAGTCAAAATTCGCCCATTGGGCAAAGTTGGAATTCTCCTGCCATCCGCAATGTCCGTCTGAAAATAGGAAATTGTACCCATTGGTATGCGGAGGGCTGAGGGCCGGGTAGGTCGGATAATAGAAATCGCAACATGTATGGTGGTAGAAATCCACATCATCGTAGTCGGAAACCATGATCGTGTTTGGCCAAATGGAATCGAACTTGATCGACCATCCCATCAATCCCCATTTCGTCAAACCCCAATGGTTCAACCCGTAATAGTGTTCGTCCCCACGAGGAATCAATTGCCCGGGGCATTTCATCACGAGAAGCGATCCCCTCCATGCTCCACGGGGAGAACCCCAGGGCCACAGGTCCGCTACGGAAATTCCAAGATACGGGGCCAGTTCGTATTTCCACGACGAAACCGTCCAGCCGTGCTCTTCCTTTACCCACCGGCGAGGCGTCATCCCCACATTGTCGTCCGCATAGTACCGAAAGGCCTTTCCGAAACTGTTCAGATTTGCCAGACATGATATCGTCTTCGCGTTATCCCTCGCTCTTTGCAGGGCTGGAAGCAATATCGCCACCAGCACCGCGATGATCGCCACGACAACCAGGAGTTCGATCAAGGTAAAACACGTTCTGTTCTTGTTCTTTGGCTTTGCCTTAGGACTCATACGCGATTCCTCACCGTTTGGATGCTATCACACAAATCCCTTTATCATGTTCGCACCGGGCCACACCCTGGGCCCAAGGTTCGCCCGGCCGGGACGTTGTCCAACCCGGATGCAATATCCCGGTAATCGGCTCTTCGCCGACTCCCGCTTCCTTATCGCCCTCGATCGCCGCCAGCAGACGCCGCACCGCCCGAGTTGCCATCTCCTTTTCAGGGACCTCCAGTCGGGTTGCTTGATAATCCTTCCACAACACTTCCCACCTGGATGCAAAGTAACTGACCGAAAGATCTTCGGGTATGCGAATGCCCCGCCGGCAGCAGTGATGAACCAGCGTGTCAAACGCATTGCTGTGGAAACAAATCACCGCCGAAGGACGATCTTGCTGATCAAGAAAATCTTCCACAACCTGATTCATGCAGGTATGCCGCGAAGCTACAATCAGACTCCCGGTATCAAGATTTCTTTCGCTCAGGCTCTCTCGAATGCCGTCGACCCGCTGCGATGCAGAGTAATGAGGGGAGTCGATCCCGATATACCCAATCCGCGCATGACCCAACTCGATCAAATGCCGGGCCGCCATTCTACCATTCGCCACCTCATCACATGGAACGCACAAGACATCCCCTTCCGGAATTCGATTCATCCACACCACCGGACATCCCAGCCGCTTCAATTGCTCGTCGACCTGCGACGGAACAAGCC